>CADCVT010000257.1 GCA_902806215.1 uncultured Solirubrobacteraceae bacterium
CTACCGCGTGCACGCCGTCGACGGCGCCGGCAACCGGACGGCGTCGGCTCCGGTCAGCGCCGACGTCCCGCCGCCCCCGCCGCGCCCCGAGCCCACGCCGGCCGAGCCCCAGGCGCCCGACGCGCCCACCAACACGCAGAGGCCCGAGCTCTCCCCGCCGGTCCCGTCGCTCTCGCCCGACCGGACCCGTCCGACCCTCACGCTCACCGCGCGCCGCCTCGGCCGCGACCGCCGCCTGCCCGTGCGCGTCGCCGACGACCGCCAGGGCGTCCGCGTCGCGATCCGGCTCGACGGGCGCCCCGCCGGACGGTCGATCCGCACCCGGCTGCCGAGCCGCGTACTGCGTGGGCGCCACCGCGTCGAGGTCGTCGCCACCGACCGCGCTGGCAACGCGCGGACCCTGCGCCTCGTCCTGCGCAACGGGCGCCTCTCCTCCACGTAGCCGCCCGGGGCGCTACCTTGCGCGCCTCTGCATGCCCAACCCCGTCCTCACGAAGGCCATCGACCGGCTCGCCCAGCGCGAGGACCTGAGCGTCGAGGAGGCCGAAGAGGTCCTCACCGAGATCATGCGCGGCGAGGCGAGCGAGACGCAGATCGCCGCCGTGCTCATCGCGCTGCGGACCAAGGGGGAGACCGCCGACGAGCTCGCCGGCCTCGCGCAGGCGATGCGCCGCCTCGCCACGCCGGTGGAGACCGGCCGCGACGACCTGCTCGACACCGCCGGCACGGGCGGCGGCCGCACGACGTTCAACGTCTCGACGACCGCCGCGCTCATCGCCGCCGGCGCCGGCTGCGCGGTGGCCAAGCACGGCAACCGCAGCGCGACCGGCCTGTCCGGCAGCGCCGATCTCCTCGAAGCGCTCGGCGCGCGGCTCGACATCACGCCGCAGCAGGTCGTCCGCTGCATCGACGAGGCCGGCTTCGGCTTCATGTTCGCGCCGGCGCACCACGGCGCCACGCGCTTCGTCGTGCCGGTGCGCAAGGAGCTCGCCGTCCGCACGATCTTCAACTTCCTCGGACCGCTCACGAACCCGGCCGGTGCAACGCGGCAGCTCATCGGCGTCTCGGACGCCGGGATGCTCGACACGATGGCCGAGGCGCTGTCGCGGCTTGGCGCCGTCCGAGCGTTGGTAGTGTCCTCGGAGGATGGTCTCGACGAGCTGTCGACGTCCGCGCCGACGCGGGTCGTGGAAGTGAACGGCCGGCAGATCGACCGGTACACGGTGAGCCCCGGCGACTGCGGTCTGCCGGAGGCGCCGCCCGACGCCGTGAGCGGCGGCCATCCCGAGGACAACGCCCGCGTGACGCGCGCCATCCTGGCGGGGGAGACCGGCCCAGCACGCGACCTGGCGGTTCTCAACGCCGGAGCGGCGATCTATGCGGCCGGTGCCGCGGATTCCATCCCCGACGGGGTACGCCGTGCCCAGGAGGCCGTCGACGACGGCCGGACAGCCAGGACCTTGGACACGTACATCAAACTCAGCAGGACCGCATGACCGTGCTCGACCAGATCGTCGACGCCACCCGCGACACCGTCCGGCGGCGTCAGCGCGAGGTCTCCCTGCGCGACCTCGAGCAGCGCCTGCAGGCGCGCGACGACGACCGCCCGTTCTCCGAGGCGCTCACCCGCCCCGGCGTCTCGGTCATCGCCGAGCACAAGCGCCGCTCGCCGTCGGCGGGCGAGATCCGCGCCGGCGCCACCGTCACCGACATCGTCACCGCGTACGAGCGGGGCGGCGCGGCCGCGCTGTCGATTCTCACCGAGGAGAGCTTCTTCGGCGGCTCGTCGCGCGACCTCGAGCAGGCGCGCGGCGCCTCGCGGCTGCCGATCCTGCGCAAGGACTTCATCGTCGAGCCCTACCAGGTGTACGAGTCCGCGGTCCTCGGCGCCGACGCGATCCTGCTCATCGTCGCCGCGCTCGGCGGGCGTGACCTCGTCGAGCTGCACCGCGAGGCGCGGGCGCTCGACCTCGACGTCCTCGTCGAGGTGCATGAACCCGACGAGCTCGCCACCGCGCTCGAGCTGCTCGACGCCGACGTCATCGGCATCAACAACCGCAACCTCAGCGACTTCTCGGTCGACGTCGAGCGCACGTACGAGCTGCTCTCCGACGTGCCCGCGGGCAAGACCGTCGTGTCGGAGTCGGGCTTCCACTCGCGCGAGCAGCTCGAGGAGCTCGAGCGCGTCGGCGTCGACGCGGTGCTCGTCGGAGAATCACTCATGCGCGCCCCCGATCCCGAGGAGGCGTGCCGCGCGCTGACCGGCTGGAACTTCGAGGCCGAAGAGGTCCGATGAGGACAGCCGTGGTGGCTGTGCTCTGCGCCGTTCTCGGCGGAGCCGCGGGAGCGGGCGTCGTGCTCGCCGTCGACGACGACGGGGGCGAGGGGGAGACGAAGACGACGGTGGTGCGGCAGGCGCCCCTCGACGACCGCGCCGAGGGCGGCGACGGCGAGAGCCTCACCCCGGCCGCGATCTACGACCGCGACGCCCCGGGCGTCGTGTTCATCCTGGCCGAGGTCGTGCAGGAGAGCACGTCGCCGTTCGACATCGGGCCGCAGCAGCGCGGGCAGTCGACCGGGACCGGGTTCGTCATCGACCGCAAGGGCAGCATCCTCACGAACGCCCACGTCGTCGAGGGCGCCCAGCGCGTGCGGGTGCAGTTCGCCGACGACAAGATCGCCGAGGCCGAGGTCAAGGGCCGGGACCGCTCCTCGGACCTCGCGCTGCTGACCGTCGACCCGAAGGAGCTCGAGCTCAAGCCGCTCGAGCTGGGCACCTCCAAGGACGTGCAGGTCGGCGACCCGACCGTCGCCATCGGCAACCCGTTCGGCCTGAGCCGGACGCTGACCACCGGCGTCATCTCGGCCAAGCAGCGCCAGATCGACGCGCCCGACGGCTTCAAGATCCGTGACGTCCTCCAGACCGACGCGGCGATCAACCCCGGCAACTCCGGCGGGCCGCTCATCGACGCCTCGGGCAAGGTGATCGGCGTGAACTCGGCGATCCGCACCGAGGGCGGCGGGAGCGTCGGCATCGGCTTCGCGGTCCCCATCGACACCGCCAAGCGGATCCTCCCCGACCTGCGCAGCAAGGGCCGCGTCGAGCGCGCCTACCTCGGCGTGACGAGCGCGACGGTCTCGCCGGCGGACAACCTGCGGGTCGACAGGGGCGCGTTCGTCGACGGCGTCGAGCCGTCCGGACCGGCCGAGGAGGGCGGCCTGCGGCCCGGCGACATCGTGGTGCGCATCGACGGCGAGGAGGTCGCGTCGTCCGACGACGTCAGCGCGATCGTCGACGCCAAGCGCCCGGGCGACCGCGTGAAGATCGAGGTGATCCGCGAGGGCGACCGCGAGACGCTCGACGTCGAGCTCGGCAAGCGTCCCGAGCAGCTCGTCGGCGGGTAGCGCCCGGCTGCGGCTACCGTGGCCGGTGTGGACACGAAGGTCAAGTTCTGCGGGATCACGTCGCTCGAGGACGCCGAGCTGTGCGTCGAGCACGGCGCCTGGGCGCTCGGGCTGATCTTCGTCCCCAGCTCGTCGCGCCGCGTCAAGCAGGCCGAGGCCGCCCGGATCGCCGGCGCCATGCAGCGCCGCGTCGAGCTCGCCGGCGTCTTCCAGAACTCCTCGCTCGACCACGTGGTCCAGACCGCCGAGCAGTTCGGGCTCACGCTCGTCCAGCTGCACGGCGACGAGGGGCCGAGCTTCTGCGCCGAGGTCGCGCGCCGGACCGGCGCCCGGATCGTCAAGGCCGCGCGGATCGCGCACCGCTCCGACGCCGTCGCGCTCAGCGCGTTCCGCACCGACTTCCACCTGATGGACGGGCGCGGTGGCGGCGAGACGTTCGAGTGGTCGCTCGTGCGCGCGCGCCGCGGCAAGTGGGCGCCGCTGATCGTCGCCGGGGGCCTGACCCCCGAGAACGTCGTCGCCGCGATCGAGGCGACCGAGCCGTTCGCGGTCGACGTCGCGTCGGGCATCGAGCAGGCCGGGTCGCACCCGCCGGTCAAGGATCCCGAGAAGGTCGCCGCGTTCGCCGCGGCGGTCGCCAGCACGCACGCCGTGGAAGAGCCCTTCGAGGAAGACGCCGTCGAGGAAGAGGTCGCCCCGTCATGAGCACCCCGCCGCACGTCGAGACCGGCGTCGAGCACCGCTACGGGCCCTACGGCGGCCAGTACGTCCCCGAGACGCTGATGCCCGCGCTGGGCGAGCTCGAGGCCGCCTGGGTCGAGGCGCGCGCCGACGAGGGCTACCTCGCCGAGCTCGATCGCCTGCTGCGCGACTACGTCGGGCGCAAGACGCCGCTGTACCTCGCCGAGCGCCTGTCGGAGGCCGCCGGCCGCGAGGTGTGGCTCAAGCGCGAGGACCTGCTCCACACCGGCTCGCACAAGATCAACAACGCGATCGGCCAGGCGCTGCTCGCAAGGCGCATGGGCAAGGCCCGGATCATCGCCGAGACCGGCGCCGGCCAGCACGGCGTCGCCAGCGCGACCGCGTGCGCCCTGCTCGGCCTCGAGTGCGTCGTCTACATGGGCGCCGAGGACATCCGCCGCCAGCAGCCCAACGTCCAGCGCATGAAGCTGCTCGGCGCCGCCGTCGTGCCGGTCGACGCCGGCGCGCGGACCCTGAAGGAGGCCGTCTCCGAGGCGATCCGCGACTGGGTCACGAACGTCGGCGCCACGCACTACATCATCGGCTCGGCCGTCGGTCCGGCCCCGTACCCGGCGATCGTCCGCGACCTGCAGCGCCGCATCGGCGACGAGGCGCGCGAGGAGCTCCTGGCCCGCACCGGCCGGCTGCCCGACCGCGTGATCGCCTGCGTCGGCGGCGGCTCGAACTCGATCGGCATGTTCGCCGGCTTCGTCGGCGACGAGACCGTCAAGCTCGTCGGCGTCGAGGCCGCCGGCGACGGCCTGGAGTCAGGGCGCCACGGCGCGCCGCTGACCGTCGGCGGCCAGGCGGGCGTCCTGCACGGCGCGCTCTCGGCGGTGCTCCAGACGGCGGACGGCCAGATCCTCGAGGCGCACAGCGTCAGCGCCGGACTCGACTACCCGGGCTCCGGGCCCGAGCACGCGTGGCTGCGCGACAGCGGCCGGGCGACGTACGTCGCGGTCACCGACGAGCAGGCGCTCGCGGCGTTCCTGCGGGTCGCGCGGCTCGAAGGCATCATCCCCGCGCTCGAGACCGCGCACGCCTTCCACTACGTGCTCGAGGAGCCGTCGGACTCGACCGTCGACGTGCTCTGCCTGTCGGGCCGGGGCGACAAGGACCTCGCCGAGGTCCTCGCCCGCACCGGCGCCGACGGCTAGGTGGTGTAGTTCCTCGGCACGTTGTTCATCCGGTGCCCCTTGGAGGCTGGTGGTTGCGAAGCCCCAGCACCAAGGAGACACCGGATGAGATGTCACGCTAACGCGCGGCTCAGTCCGATCGGCCGTCGTTTGTTGGTTGATCGGGTTGAAGGTGATGGCTGGCCGATCCAGGCGGCCGCAGAAGCCGCTGGAGTGAGCTCGAGGACCGCGGCGAAATGGCTGGCCCGGTGGCGCGCCGAAGGGCCTGCTGGGCTCGTGGATCGGTCTTCGGCGCCGAGGACGGTCGCCAACAAGACCGATGCGCAAACGATCGAGTTGATCGCGTCGTTGCGCAGGTTGCGCTTCAGCGGCCCGGAGATCGCCGAGCTGCTCGAGCGGCCGCTTTCGACGGTCTCGGCGATCCTCACGCGACTGGGCATGGGCCGGCTGGGACGGCTTGGCCTTGAGCCGGCCGAGCGTTACGAGCGCGAGCGTCCGGGCGAGCTGATCCATATCGACATCAAGAAGCTGGGCAGGATCGTCGACGGGGCAGGGCACCGAGCGACCGGCCGAAAGCACTACTTGCCGACCATGACCGATCGCGACGGCAAACGCCGCCGCACCGCCGGCTGGGAATACGTTCACGTCGCCGTCGACGACGCCACCCGCCTGGCCTACGCCGAAGTTCTCGCAGACGAGAAAGCGACAACTGCCGTCGCTTTTCTCACAAGAGCAACAGCGTTCTTCGCCCGCTACGGCATCGTCGTTGAGCGTGTGCTGACCGACAACGGCTCGGCCTACCGCTCGGCAATCCACGCGATCGCCTGCCGCACGCTCGGGCTGCGACACCTCCGCACCCGGCCCCGCCGGCCGCAGACCAACGGCAAAGCCGAACGGTTCATTCGCACCCTCCAAAACGGCTGGGCCTACGGCGCGATCTACCGCTCAAGCCAGCAACGCACCGCGGCCCTTGACGGATGGCTCTGGCACTACAACCATCGACGCCGACACGCAGGCATCGGCCGAGCAACACCCATCACCCGACTGAACAACCTGATTGGGACCTACAGGTAGGGCGCTGGCGTCGCGGTCAGCGTCGCGCGGACCGGCGTCCGGCCGTCCTTGCGCACCGCGCCGAAGATCCGCCGGCCGGTGACCGTCAGCGGCACCCGCAGCGTCGCGCCGGTGCCGCCGCTGATCGTGAAACGCAACGACGCCACGAGCACCCGCTTGCTCCGGCGCACGGCATGAACCTTGAGCTCGCCGCGGCCCCGTGACCCCGGCGCCCAGCCGACGCGGAACCGCAGCGCACCGCGCACGGGCCGCCTCCCGATCAGCTGGACCTTCAGCCCGCTCATCCGTCCGGCGATCCGCACCGGGATCCCGCTCGTCGAGGAGGCGGAGCCCCCGACGCTGCCCCTCGACGACGACGACGACGAGCCAGAGCCTGAGCCCGAGTTCGTGGCGCCGGTCCCGGTCCCGGTCGGGGGTTGCTGCAGCGGCGGCGTCGAGCTCCCGAGGAAGCGCACGAAGGTCCAGCTTCCCGACGGCGAGCCCGTCGCGCCGCCGGCGGCCACGATGCGGCCGCGCGCGTCGGTGATGGCGTGAGCCGCGGTGCTCTGCTCGCCAGGCAGGTCGACGTGCGTGATGCCGTCGGAGCTGAACGACCTGTCGGGGGAGCCGTCGTCGAGCAGCCGAGCGACGGTGAGCTCGTTCGTCGCGTCGCGGCCGCCCAGCACGATCCCGCCGTCCGGCGCCAGGTCGAGGCTCTCCAGCCCGTCGGCACGGTCGTCGGTGGTCTTCGTGGCGGCGTTCACCGAGCCGTCGCCGTCGCCGAAACTCGTGTCCGGGCTCCCGTCCTCGTCGAACGCCCCGACCCACCAGTGCTCTCCGGTCCTGTCGCCCGCGACGAGCAGCCGCCCGTCGGGCCGGCGCGCGAGCCCGCGCACGTTGTAGTTGCGGGTGTCGTCGATGACGAAGCCCCCGTCGCCGAACGCCGGATCGAGCGTCCCGTCCGGCTTGTAGCGCGCGATGAGGAGCCGGGTCTGCTCGTACGAGTGCGAGCGGCCGGCGACCACGATGTCGCCGTCGGGCTCGATGAGGACCGCTTGGAAGACCTCGTTCTGCGCGGGCGGCGCGAAGCGCGGCGCCTCGATGACCCCGTCTCCCGCGAACGACGGGTCAGGTGTCCCGTCGGGCAGCAGGCGCACGAGCAGCGCGGCGGTGAACCGGTGGTTCGCCTCACCCGCCACGAGCACCCTGCCGTCCGGGTAGAGCGCGACGTCGCGAGCCGCGTAGGACCCCGTGGCTGCCCCGTCGCCTCCGCCGAAGCTCGCCATCGGAGAGCCGTCGGCGTTGTGCCGTGTCGCCAACCACGAGCCGCGGTTCTCGCCGCCGGCCCACATGCCGCCGAGCGCGAAGGTGCCGTCGGGCAGTGCAGAGATCGACTTGGCGGACGCGAATCCGCCGAACGAGCTCGTGAACACGCCACCGGTGCCGAAGCTGGCCTCGGGCGTCCCGTCCGCGCGCAGGCGCACGGCGGCGGCGGTATTGCTGGGTCCGGTGCCCGCCGCAAGCAGCGAGCCGTCCGGAAGCGCGGCGAGCTCGGCCACGCCCCCGGACTCGCCCACCTGCACGCTCGCGATGCCGTCGCCGTCGAAGGAGGGGTCGAGATCGGCCGGCGCGGCGGCCGCCACGGCCGGGCCGAGGGCGAGAAGCGCGCACGCGCCCGCGAGGAGGCTCCGGGGGTCCATCGGCAAGACGCTAGCCATCGGTCAGCGTGTTCACAACTACGTCCTGCGTCCACCCACCTCAGCACCGCTCAAGGGCCGAGGCATAGAAGCGCAGGTACGAGCTCATGTGTGCGTCCCAGTAGTTCCCGTCGTGCCGGCCCTTCCAGACGCGGACCCGCTTGCCGAGCGACTGGCCGAGCTCCTCGGTCGCCCCGCGAAACGGGTCGTCGGTGCCGACGTCGAGCCAGACCGCGCGCGAGCGGATGCGCCGCCCGAACGGCGTCGACGCGTCGAAGTCCTCGCCGTCGTCGAACGCGCCGGCGGGCGTCTCGCCACCGCTGCGCCACAGGGCGGGGGAGTGGCCGCCGACCGCGCAGAAGCTCCGGCGCGTGGCCAGGTGCAGGGCGCCGAACCCGCCCATCGAGATGCCGCCGATGGCGATCCGGCGGCGGTCGGCGCCGAGCCGCCGCAGCCCGGCTGGGATCGCGCGCCGCAGGACGTAGGTGCCCCAGTCGCCGCTGTTGCGGTCGTGGAAGTACGACGCCTTGCCGCCGTTGACGAGCAGGACGGCGGGCGCGCGCGAGCCGAGCCGCTCGAGCCCGTCGAGCATCTCCTGCGACAGCGTCGAGTCCGGGCCCGTCGTGTCGTCGGTGCGCCCGTGCAGGAAGACGAGCAGCGGCGGGCGCTCGCCGGCGCCCGCGGGCATGATCGCGATCTGCTCGAGCTTCTTGCCGCCCGGCGCGGCGACGGTGAACCGCTCGACCTCGGCGCCGCGCGCCTCGCGCTCGCCGGCGGCGCCGCAGCCGGCGACGAGGAGGGCGGCGAGCCCCAGCAGATACCTTGCGCGCCCCATGACCGGCGCCGACCGTATCGCGCACGCCTTCGCCTCCTCCGGCAAGCGGGCCGCCCTGATGCCCTACCTGATGGGCGGCTTCCCCGACGTCGAGACGTCGCGCCAGATCGCCGAGGCCTACGCCGACGGCGGCGCCGACCTGATCGAGCTCGGGGTCCCGTTCTCCGATCCGCTCGCCGACGGTCCGGTCATCCACGAGGCGGGGACGAAGGCGCTCGAGGCCGGCGCCACCGTCGACAGGATCTTCGAGCTCTGCGCAGCGATCTCCGAGCGCATCCCGGTCGTCGTGATGTGTTACGCCAACCTCATGATCGTTCGCACGCCCGAGGGCTTCGCCGACGCGCTGCGCGAGGCCGGCGCCTGCGGCCTGATCGTGCCCGACCTGCCCTTCGAGGAGGCTCCCGCCGCGCTCGCGGCGTGCGACGAGCGCGGCCTCGCGCTGGTCCCGCTCGTCGCGCCGACGACGCCGGACGACCGCTTCCGGGCGATCGGCGAGCGCGCACGAGGGTTCCTCTACACCGTCTCGTCGACCGGCACCACCGGGGAGCGGCAGGCGGTGGACGCGACGCAGCTCATCGCCCGGGCCAAGTCGCACACCGATGTGCCGGTGGCGCTCGGGTTCGGCATCGGGACGCCGGAGCAGGCCAGCGACGCCGCGAGCGCGGGCGCCGACGGCGTGATCGTCGGCAGCCGCCTGGTCCGCGAGGCCGCTGAGGCGGCCGAGCCCGCCGCCGCGGTCCGCGAGGTCGTCGGCGCGATGGCCGCCGCGCTGCGCTGAGGACGCTTCGCTAGATTTGCGGCATGGCCATGACCCTCTGGACCACCGCCGCGCTCGTCGTCTGGATCGTGCTGTGGGCGCTCGGCTCCAAGTCGTTCGACGCGTTCATGCTGACCATCCTGATCGTGCTCATCGGGGCGACGATCCACATCCTCAAGAAGTACATGCCGCAGCGCTCGAACTCGCGCCTCTAGCGGGCTCCGGGCTTCAGCCGAAGAAGACCTCGGCCGTCTCGAACAGCTCGGGATCGAGCAGCTTCGGCTCGTCGAGGGCCTCGTCGAGCGGCACGGTGCGGATGCCGGTCCCCCGGAGCGCGACCATCTTCCCGAAGTCGCCCGTGCTGGCGGCGTCGATCGCCGCCACGCCGAACCGCGTGGCCAGCACCCGGTCGTAGGCGTTCGGCGTCCCGCCGCGCTGGACGTGGCCGAGGATCGTCATGCGGCTCTCGAAGCCCGTGCGCTGCTCGATCTCGTGCTCGAGGTACACCGCGATGCCGCCCAGGCGCGCGTGCCCGAAGGCATCGGTGCCCTGGTGCAGCGACGAGGCGGCCTCGCCGCTCGCGGGGACGGCGCCCTCGGAGACCACGACGATCGAGAACGTCGAGCCCGCGCCGTGGCGGCGCTTGAGGCGCGTGCAGACCTCGTCGACGTCGAACGGGCGCTCGGGGACGAGGATCACGTCGGCGCCGCCGGCGATCCCCGCGTACGCGGCGATCCATCCGGCGTGGCGGCCCATGACCTCGACGACGATGACGCGGTTGTGCGACTCGGCTGTCGTGTGGAGCCGGTCGATGGCGTCGGTGGCGATCTGCACCGCCGTCTGGAAGCCGAAGGTGAAGTCGGTGCCGTTGAGGTCGTTGTCGATCGTCTTCGGCACGCCCACGACCGGGACGCCCATGTCGTGCAGCTTGCGCGCGACGCCGAGGGTGTCCTCGCCGCCGATGGGGATGAGCGCGTCGACGCCACGCCGCTCGAGGTTCTCGCGGACGCGCTCGCCGCCGCCGTCCTCCTTGAACGGGTTCGTGCGCGATGTGCCGAGGATCGTGCCGCCGCGGTGCAGGATCCCGCGCGTGCTCTCGGCGGTCAGCGGGTGCGCCTCGTCGGCGAGCACGCCGGCCCAGCCGTGCTGGTAGCCCACGAGCTCGTGGCCGTACTCGTTGATGCCCTTCCGCACGACGGCGCGGATCACCGCGTTGAGGCCCGGGCAGTCGCCCCCTCCGGTCAGCAGTCCGATGCGCGCCATGAGGGCAACATTAGACTCGGACGCCGATGCGACGACGGCTCGCCGCCCTGCTTCTGGTCACCGGTCTCCTCGCCGCCTCGTGCGGTGACGACGACGGCATCACCGAGACCGCGATCGTGGGGGACACGCTCACCGTGTACTCGAGCGCGCCGCTCCGCGGACCGTACGCCGAGGTGGCACGGGACATCGTCCGGGCCCAGAAGCTCGCGCTCAAGGAGGCGGGCGGCCGAGCGGGCGACTTCAGCATCTCGTTCGCGTCGCTCGACGGCGCCGATCCGGAGACCGGGCGGTGGTCGCCGGGGCGCGTCGCGTCGAATGCGCGCAAGGCGGTCCAGGACCGCCAGACGATCGCCTACCTCGGCGAGCTCGAGAACGGCGCCTCGGCGATCTCGGTGCCGATCCTCAACGAGGGCGGGATCTTGCAGGTCAGCCCGCGCGACACGTTCGGGGGCCTGACCGCGCGCGGCGGCCGGGGCGAGCCCGACAAGTACTACCCCTCGGGCCAGCGCACGTTCGCGCGCGTCGTGCCGGGCGACGACCAGCAGGCGACCGAGCTCGTCGCCGCGCTGCGCGCCGGCGGCGTGCAGCGGCTGTTCCTCGCCGACGACCGCGAGCTCGGCGGCACCGCGCTGGTCGACCGCCTCGTCCGCCTCACGCGCGGAACACGGATCGAGATCGTCGGCCGCGCGCGCCTGACGCCCGACGACGACGCCGAGGACGGCATCGAGGTCCCGTCGGGCCTCGCGCGCGACGTGCGCGAGGAGCGGGCCGACGCTTTCCTCTACGCCGGCGCCTACCGGCCGTTCGCGACCGAGGTGCTCAAGGCGGTGCACGCGGCGAACCCCCGCGTCGACCTGTACGCGCCGGACGACCTCGCGTTGGCTCCCGACCTCCCCGCCGAGGCCGGCGCCGCCGGCCGCCGGCTGCTGCTCACCGGCGTGCGCGCGCCGGACGACGGTGCGGCGCAGACGTTCGCCCGTAGCTTCCAGTCCGAGTACGGCACGGGGCCCCATCCGCAGGCGGTGTTCGGCTACCGCGCGATGCGCATCGTGCTCGACGCGGTGCGCCGCGCGGGGCCCGATGCGAAGAGCCGCCGACGCGTCATTCGCGAAGCGCTGGCGGGTGCCCAGAGCCCTCAGATTCGGTTCGGCCGGTTCATGGTGAGAGCCAACCGGTTGGTACCGATCCGTTCACAGATGTAGAGTCCGCCGCGCTTCTGGCTTTTTCCCACCTGAGGAGGAGGGACTCTTTGCGGTTCCCTAAGTTCATCTCGCTGTTGTTCGTGCTTGTCATCGCCGTGTTCGGCGTCGCCGCTTGCGGTGACGACGATCCGGAGCCGACGGGCGACAACACCGGTTCCACGTCCGAGCCCGCCGCCGGTGGCGGCTCCGGTTCGGTCAACATCTACTCGTCGCTCCCGCTCCAGGGCGCTTCTGAGGCTCAGACCAAGGCCCTCGTCCAGGGCATCGAGCTTGCGATGAAGCAGGCCAACAACAAGGCCGGCAACATCTCGGTCAAGTACCAGTCGCTCGACGACTCGACCGCCCAGGCGGGCACGTGGACTCCCGAGGCCACGTCGGCCAACGCGCGTAAGGTCGCGCAGGACGACAAGGCAGTCGCGTACATCGGCGAGTTCAACTCGGGCGCCTCGGCGATCTCGATGCCGATCCTCAACGAGGCTCAGGTCGCGCAGGTCTCGCCGGCCAACACGGCCGTCGGTCTCACGACCAACGAGCCGGGCGCCGACAAGGGCGAGCCCGAGAAGTACTACCCGACGGGTGACCGCCACTACCTCCGCATCGTCCCGAAGGACACCATTCAGGGTGCCGCCCTCGCGACGATCATGAAGGAGGACGGCTGCACCAACGTCGCCATGGCCAACGACAAGGAGGTCTACGGCGCCGGTCTGGGTCGCAACATCGAAGGTTCCCTCGAGGAGCAGGGCGTGAAGCTCGCGTTCAACGAGGGCATCGATCCGAAGGCGTCGAACTTCCGCTCCCTCGCGTCCCGCGCGAAGACGGCGGGCGTCGACTGCTTCGTGTTCTCCGGCATCACCGCCAACGGCTCGGTCCAGATCTTCAAGGACTTCGCCTCGGCTCTGCCGGACGCCAAGCTGTACGGACCTGACGGTGTGGCCGAGTCCGGCTTCGCCGATCCGAAGGACGGCGGCATCCCGGTGTCGGTCGGCAAGCGCGTGAAGGTCACGGTTGCCACGCTCGACCCCGAGAGCTACCCGCCCGAGGGCCAGGAGTTCTTCGACACGTTCGAGAAGGAGTACGGCGAGAAGAACCCGGATCCGTACGCGATCTACGGCTACGAGGCCATGCGCCTCGTGCTCGACGCGATCGAGCGCGCCGGGTCGGCCGAGAAGGCCGACGTCCTGAAGGCGCTGTTCGACACCAAGGACCGTGAGTCGGTCCTCGGTACGTACTCGATCGACGAGAACGGCGACACGACGCTGACGGACTACGGCGTCTACACCATCGAAGACGGTGAGCTGACCTTCGACAAGACGGTCAAGGCCGCCGGCTAACCAGCAGACGGAAATTCGGAGGGCGGAGCCGCAAGGTTCCGCCCTCCGCTCCGTTAGCGGATCTTCGATGGAAGCAGCAAGCATCCCCAAGCAGCAGGCCCCGCGCACAGGACGCGCCCGGGAGCTAGTCGGTCAGTACGGGCTCATCGCGGTCCTGCTGATCCTCCCGGTCGTCTTCGCGATCGATGATCTTCGGGTCGAGGGCGATCTCTCGCGCCTCGCCAACAACATCGTGGCCGGCATATCGAACGGCGCCATCTGGGCGCTGATCGCCGTCGGCTACACGCTGGTCTACGGCATCATCGAGCTGATCAACTTCGCCCACGGCGAGGTCTTCATGATCGGCTCGTTCGTCTCCGCCGGCTTCTTCGGCACGATCGGCCTCACCGCGGGCATGGGCATCCCCGGCCTCGTCGCC
>CADCVT010000258.1 GCA_902806215.1 uncultured Solirubrobacteraceae bacterium
GGCCTGGCGCTGCTGCACCGCCGAACCGTCGCGGCCTACGACGACGCCCTCGACGCCATCGGAGCGATCGCGCGCGGCACCGACCCGGGGGCGGCATACGACCGCTACGGCCTGCGCTCGCTGCGCGCCGCCGCCGGCTTCAGCCGCCTCGGCCTGCCGACCTGCGCCTCGCTGTAGCGCGTTACGTCGCTGATCATTCGGGGCAGATCCCCCGCGTGCGCCATCTGATGCTGCTCGCCACGAGCCTCGTGCTCGTCCTCGCGTCCGGGTGCGGCGGCGAGGAGGAGAAGGACGTCCGCAGCGCCGCCGGGGCGTTCGCGTCGGCCGCGGAGACCGGCAACGGGACGAGCTACTGCAACACGCTCACGCCCGACACGTCGAAGCTCCTCGACACGGTCGCACGCGGGCTGGGCGAGGACATGCGATGCGCGGACCTCATGAAGGAACGGCTGAGCAAGGGCCTCTCCGGCGGGCTGAATCAGGAAGCGCTCGCGGCGATCGAGGACGCTGAGATCGAGATCAAGGGCGATCGCGCGACGATCAAGGACTCGAAGGACACGATCCCCATGCGCCGGGTCGACGGCGACTGGCGCGTCGATCTCGCGAGCTGGTCGAAGGTCGGCCCGTCCCTGCACGGCAGCGCGGCCTGCACGCAGGGACGGCTCGATCTCATCGCGGCGCCACTTCCGCCGGCGACCCGCGACGGTGTCGCCGAGGACGCAGACGCGAACGCCGCACGCCTGCGCGAGCTGCGTGAGGCGGTCGCGCAGACGACGCCGTCGGAGTCCCAGCGCAAGGCGGTCGCGGCCTTCGACAAGATCCTGCGCGACAACATCACGACGTGGGAGCGGACCGCGAAGCGGCTCCGCGGCGTGGGCGCCCCCTTCGAGACGTACAACAGAGGACTCACCGAGTCGAACAAGCGTGCCGAGCGCTCGGCCAAGGACGTTGAGGACCTCGAGATCGCGTGCGCGGGCGACGCGCAGTCGTTCCGCGACGCCGCCGGCTACCGCCGCGACGCCGATCGCGCCGGCGCCGCGGCCGCCAAGCGCTTTGCGAACATGAAGCGCCTGGAGGGGCCCGACGCGTACCGGGAGATCGTCGACGACCTGACCGGCAAGCTTCGCAAGATCGACCCGCCGAAGACGTTCGCCAAGCTCCACCGCAGCTCGGTCGGTGCCCTTGCGAAGACCGCGGAGGTCCTGCCGACGAGCGACCGCGGGCGAGCGCTCGAGCGCTTCGAGCTGGCGGTCCTACGGGCCGCGATCGGCTTCAACCGCATGGCGATCGTCAATTGCGCCGAGCTCTGACGCGTCAGTCCAGCAGCTCGTCGTAGAGCTCCTGCGTCCGGGCGAGCAGGCGCTCGGGCGCGAAGTGCGTGCGCACCCGCTCGCGCGCGGCGGCCCCGAGCGCCTCGATGCGGTCCGGCGCCTGGCGCAGCTCGGCCAGCGCGACCGCGAGCGCGGCGGCGGCGTTCGCGGCGAACAGCACCCCGGTGCGCTCGGGGACCACGATCTCGGGCAGCCCGCCGAGGTTCGCCGCGACGACGCAGCACCCGGCCGCGCCGGCCTCGAGCGCCGCGTTGGGGAGCGGGTCCGGCCGGCTCGACGGGACCGCGACGACGTCGCACGCCCCCAGCACGGTCTCCACGTCGTCGCGAAAGCCGAGGAACCGAACGCGGTCGGCCACGCCGAGCTCGCCCGCCAGCTCGCGCAGCTCGCGCTCGAGCCGCTGCTCGTCGCGCCACGCCGACCCGGCCAGCAGCGCGACCGCGCCGGGGAGGTCGGCGAGCGCGCGGATCAGCACGTCCTGGCCCTTCCACTCCGAGATGCGGCCGAGCAGCGCGACCGCGAACGCGTCCTCGGGCACGTCGAGCGCGGCCCTGCTCGCCGCCCGTGGGGCGCGCTCGGGCTGCAGGCCCAGGCCGTCGTGGATGACCCGCACCGGGCCGCGGTCGAACTGGGCCGCGGTCGCCGAGGAGACGCACGGCAGCGCGTCGGCGCTGCTGAGGAAGCGCCGGTACGCCGGCCACCAACGCTCGAACCCGGTGTAGATCTCGCGCACGTGCCAGACGTGCGGGGTCCCGGCGATCCGCGCGACGGCCGCGCCGCCGAGCGTCACCGACGTGTTCGTGTGGACGAGCGAGACCCCGCGCGTGCGGGCGAGGCGTCCCAGCCCGCCGGCGTCGGCGGCCCACGCCGCGGCGACGCGGCCCATGCCGGCGGGCGACATCAGCGACCGCCGCAGCACCGCCAGCGGCCGGACGTGCACCTCGACGCCCGCCGCGCGCAGGTCGTCGGCGAGCGGCCCCTCGAACGGCAGCGCGACGATCGCGCGGTAGCGCTCGGGATCCAGGCCGGTCGCGAGCAGCAGGAGCTGGCGGTCCGCGCCGTAGCGGCCGGCCGACGAGTGCAGGTAGAGGACGGCCCGGACTGCTGACACAAGCGGGGTCGTGAGGAGCGGCAGCCCTACGACGGGAGGTCGACCGTGAGCGCCGGGCCCGGGCCCGGCGGCACGAGATCGGGGTGCAGGACGTGCGCGAGCAGCTCGAGGCCGTCGACGAGCCGCGGGCCCGGCCGTGAGAACGTCGCCGACGCGTCGACGGCGACGACCTGGCCGGCACCCACCTCGCGCAGGCGGTCGGCGTACAGCAGCGCCTCCTCGTGCGCACGGTGCGCGTCGTAGCCGCACGGCATCGCGATGACCACGTCGCGCTCGGCGGCGGCGACGGTCTCCCAGGTGACCTGCTCGGAGTGCTCGCCCGAGAAGCCGAGCACGTCGAAGCCGCCGGCCATCTCGATGAGCTGCGGCGTCCAGTGCCCGGCGACGAACACCGGGTCGAACCACTCCAGAGCGACGACCCGCGGCCGCCGCCTCACGTTCGCGATCGCGCGTTCCACCTCGTCCACCCTTCGGGCGGTCCGGGCGATGAGGTCCACGCCGGCGACGGTGGCGTCGGCGGCGGTGGCGACGGTCCGCACGTCGGCGATCGTCTCGCCGTACGTCTTGGGGTCGAGCGCAATGACCTTCGGCGCCGGGTCGAGGCGCTGCGCGACCGCGGCGACGTCGTCGTAGGAGACCGCGCAGACCGGGCACAGCGCCTGCGTGACGATGAGGTCGGGCGCGAGCTCGCGCAGCGCGGTCTCGTCGAGCGCGTAGATGGCCTCGCCGCCCTCGGTGTACTCGCGGACGGCCGCGTCGATCTCCGCGGACCCCAGGCCCGCCGGGAGCCGGTCGGCGGTGACGTGCCGGCGCTCGCGCGCCTCGGCCGGGTGGTCGCACTCGTGGGTCACGCCCACGACCTGGTCGCCGAGCCCGAGCGCGAACAGCAGCTCGGTGGCGTGGGGGACGAGAGAGACGATCCGCACGGTTCAGAGCGTACGGGGGTACGCTCGCTGCATGGCTGACTGGGTCGATCAGGACGGCGCGCTCGTGCGCGACTTCGAGTTCTCGAACTTCGCGGCGGCGCTCGCGTTCGTCAATCGCGTGGCCGAGGTGGCCGAGGAGGCCAACCACCATCCGGACATCCTGATCCACGGTTGGAACAAGGTCCGGCTCTCGCTCTCGACGCACGACAAGGGCGAGATCACCGACAACGATCACGCGCTCGCGAAGAAGATCGACGACCTCGCCTAGGCAGCCGCTAGCCTCTGCCGGGCAGATTGTCGATGAACGACGACCTCCCTCGAAGTCGCGGCTGGCATAGCCGCGGCCGTAAGCCAGCCGCGTGACCGCGTTCTTCCTGATCGCGGTCGCTGTGCTGATCGCCGCCAACGGCTTCTTCGTCGCGGCCGAGTTCGCGCTCGTCCGCACGCGCCGCGCGCGGATCGAGGAGCTCGCGAAGGAGGGCGACAAGCGCGCGAACGTCGTCCTGCACCTCCTCGACGACCTCAGCGAGTACCTGTCGGCGTGCCAGCTCGGCATCACGCTCGCCTCGCTCGGCATCGGCTTCCTCGGCGAGCCGGCGATCGCCGACCTCGTCGAGCCGGTGCTCGGCGACGCGATCTCGCACGGCCTGGCCGTCGGCATCTCGATCGCCATCGCGTACGTCATCGTCACCGCGGCGCACATCACGACCGGCGAGCAGGTCCCGAAGATCTGGGCCATCGTCAAGGCCGAGCCCGTCGCGCTGCGGGTCGCCCGCCCGCTCATCTGGTTCGACCGGATCATGCGGCCGTTCATCCACGCCCTGAACTGGGCGTCGAACAAGCTGCTGAAGATCTTCTTCAAGATCGATGCCGACGCGACGGACTTCGAGGAGGGCTCGTCGCCGAAGGAGCTGCGCGCGCTCATCGCGCAGGCCCGCGCCGGCGGCCAGCTCGACCCGGGCGAGGCCGGGATGCTCTCGGGCGTCTTCCACCTGCACGAGCAGGAGGCCCGCAACGTGATGACGCC
>CADCVT010000259.1 GCA_902806215.1 uncultured Solirubrobacteraceae bacterium
GCGAGAGTCAGTAGACAGATGGTCCGATCGCCGAGCCATAGGACATCCGTCTAGCTCCGCGTGCAAGGGTTCAAGGCGTGAACGAGCAGCCGTCAGCCCCATACCTCGACGCCCTCGTCGCGCACGGCTTCCGTGGGAGCGGGCGCTTCCACGTCCCGGGCCACAAGGGCGGGCCGGGCGCGGATCCCGCTCTCCGGTACGCGCTGGGAGACCGGGCACTGGCACTGGATCTCCCGCAGGACATCGAGGGGATCGACATCGGCCCCAAGCCGACACCGTACGAACGCGCCGAGCACCTGGCCGCCGAGGCCTACGGGGCCGAGCGCACGTGGTTCCTCACGAACGGCGCCACCCAGGGCAACCACGCGCTCGCGCTGGCGCTCGCACCACTCGGCGCCAAGGTGGTCGCCCAGCGCAACTCGCACGCGTCGCTCGTCGACGGTCTCGTGCTCAGCGGCGGCATGCCGTCGTTCGTCGCGCCGGCGTACGACCACGACCTCGGCATGGCCAACGGGGTCCAGCCCGACGCGCTGCGCGAGGCGCTCGAGCGCACGCCGGACGCCCGCGCCGCGTTCATCGTCTCCCCGACCTACTACGGCATGTGCGCCGACGTCGCGGGCTGCGCGGAGGTCGCGCACGCGGCGGGCGTGCCGCTCGTCGTCGACCAGGCGTGGGGCCCGCACTTCGGCTTCCACCCGGACCTGCCGGCGGGCGCGCTCAGCGAGGGCGCCGACGCGGTCCTCACGAGCACGCACAAGATCGTCGGCTCGCTGACGCAGAGCGCGATGCTGCACGTCGCGCCGGGCGGGCGCATCGACACCGGGCGCCTCGCGCGCGCCGTGCGGATCGTGCGCTCGACGTCGCAGAGCGCGCTGCTCTTCGCCTCGCTCGACGCGGCCCGCCGCCAGCTCGCCGTGCACGGCGAGGCGCTCCTCCACGAGACGTTGCGCGCCGTCGCCGCGGCGCGGGTGAAGCTCGCGAGCGTCCCCGGGATCAAGGTCGTGGGGGAGGAGCTCGTCGGCACCCCCGGCGTCGCGAACTGGGACCCGCTGCGGATCGTCCTCGACGTCCGCGGCACCGGCAACACCGGCTACGAGGTCGCCGACGCCCTGCGCCACGCCTACGACGTGCAGATCGAGCTGGCGACGCAGGCGACGATGGTGCTCCTGGTTGGCCTGGCGGAGTCGGCGGTCGCGCTCGAGCGCGTCGGCGGCGACGTCGAGGAGACGGTCAAGCGCATCACGAAGCCAGGCTCGACGCTCGCTGTGCTGGCGCCGCCCGCGTCGCTCGAGCAGCAGATGGCGGTCGCGCCGCGCGACGCCTTCCTCGGCGAGGCCGACCTCGTCGCCGTCGACGACGCCGTCGGGCGGATCTCCTGCGAGTCGATCGCGGGCTACCCGCCCGGGATCCCGGCGCTGCTGCCGGGCGAGCGGATCACCGCGGCGACGATCGCCTACCTGCGCGACATCGTCACCGCCGGCGCGCGCCTGCACGGCGCGAGCGACCCGACGTTCCGCACGATCAACGTGCTCAGCGAAGGGTGAACGACGCGGTGAACGGCACCTGTCGGGCGTTGCCCGACAGGTCGCTCACCGTCGCGCGCAGCGTGTGGCGGCCCCTGCGCAGGGTCCCGGTGTCGAGCAGGTAGGTCATCGTGGCGGCCAGCCGGCGCGTGCGGAGCGTCTTCGTCGTGCGCGTCGTGCACGTCCGGCGGCGCCCGTCGCGCACGCAGGGGCGGCGGACGATGCTGGTCAGCGTGACCTTCGGGGCGCGAATGCCGTAGGAGGGCACCGGGTCGACGACGCGCAGGCGCAGCGAGCACCGGCGCCTGCGCGTGCACGAGCGCGAGAGGCCGTCGATGCGCGGCGCGACCGTGTCGGCCGGCGGCAGGACGATCGGAGGCGGCGGCACGACGACGGGCGGAGCCGGGGGCGGCTCCGGTGCCGGGGTCGGCGGCACCGGAGGAACCGGGACCGGCGAGGTCGACGCGGCCCGCGAGACCGCGCCGTAGGCGGGGAACCCCGGCGTGCTGCTGCGCCCGATGCACGAGAACGCGGTGCCGACATCGGCCGTGGCGACGCGATGCGAGATCGATCCCGTCCCCTGCCCCACGGTCCCGCCGGTGCGGCGCAGCTCGAGGGTGATCAGCGCGTTGTCGGGCTCGACGTCGAGGGAGCCCGGCGTGCACGTGATGGTCTCGCCGACCGTCGGGGTCGTGTCGTCGATCGCGGGCGTGCCCGCCCGGAACCACGCCAGGGCCGCCGGGTCGTTGGACGCGTCGCCGTCGATGGCCCTGTTCAGGAACGCGTTGATCGTCGGCAGCGCGAACCGGACGTAGACGCCGGGGAGGTCCGGGTCCGTGCAGGACTCCGAGCCGAACGACACGGCGCCGTGGACGGTCCAGCCCGCGTTCGACTTCGTGTCGGGGCCGACGTTCGTGATCGGGCCGCCGCTGTCGCCGTTGCAGGAGTCGGTGAGGGTGGTCTCGTCGTTCTGCGTCCCGAGCGCGCAGAACGTGTCGTCGAAGATCTCGACGTCGATGACGTCCCAGGCGGCCTTGCAGTCGTCGAGGTCCGTCACCTCGAGGTCGGCCCATTGCAGGTCGTCGGGCAGCTCCGGGTCCTTGGAGGGGTCACGGCCCCAGCCCTCGACACGGACGGTCGAGCCGTCCGCCGGATCGACGCCGGGGTCCGGCAGCTCCGCCGGCTCAGCGTTCTGCACCGGCGTGGCGAGCTTCAGCAGCGCGAGGTCGAAGCGGCCCAGGGCCTCGTTGATCGAGGGGTGCAGCGCGATCGCCGTCACGTCGTGGAAGCCGCCGTTCTCACGCAGCGCGGTCCTCAGGTTGCGGTCGGCACCCGCGTACACGTCGAGGTCGTCGGGCTCGAGCCGCTTGTCCTCCTGGAGGATGCAGTGCGAGGCGGTGACGACGACCGTCGGCGACAGCAGCGTGCCGCCGCAGAACTGTGAGAGGGCGGACGCGCCGTCGTCGACCAGCGCGACGGTCCAGGGGTACTCGCCGTCGGTGGCGGTCGTGCCGTTCGACACGCGCTTGTGGCGCTCCTGCGCGTCGGCGGACGCGGGCAGGGCGACGAGCAGCCCGAGGGCCAGGAGCAGGGGAACGAGGCGAAGCACTCGTACAGTTCTCGGCAGCGATGGCATCCCTCTCAAGCCTTCCAGACGTCGTCAGGCGCGCGCTGGAGGAAGACGTCGGGCCCGGCGACGCCACGACGGAGTCCACCGTGGCCCCCGACGCGCGTGCCCGCGCGCGCATCACCCAGAAGGCTCCTGGCGTGATCTTCGGCCTCGACGCCGCCGAGCTGGCGTTCCGCGAGCTCGACCCCGGCGCCGTTCTCGAGCGCCACGTCGAGGAGGGAACCTGGCGCGACGGCGGTCCGGTCTTGACGATCGAGGGCAGCGCCCGCGCGATCCTCACCGGCGAGCGGACCGCGCTCAACCTCCTCGGGAAGCTGTCCGGCGTGGCGTCGGCGACCGCGCTCGCGGTCCGCGAGGTCGAGGGCACCGGCACCCGCATCCTCGACACCCGGAAGACCACGCCCGGCCTGCGCGAGCTCGAGAAGGCCGCGGTCAAGGCCGGCGGCGGGACGAACCACCGCTTCGGCCTGTTCGACGCGATCCTCATCAAGGAGAACCACGTCGCGGCCGCCGGCGGCATCACGAACGCCGTCGAGCGCGCCCGCGCCGCCCATCCCGACCTGCTGATCGAGGTCGAGTGCGAGACGCGCGAGGACGTCGCCGAGGCGCTCGCGGTGGGCGCGCCACGGCTCCTGCTCGACAACATGACGCCCGCGGAGATGAAGGCGATCGTCGCCGAGGTCGACGGCCGCGCCGAGCTCGAGGCCAGCGGCGGCATCACCACCGAGACGCTGCGAGAGGTCGCCGAGACCGGCGTGGACTTCGTCAGCCTCGGCGCGTTGACGCACTCGGCGCCGAACCTCGACCTCTCGCTGTTGCTGGAGCCCTGAACGCCGCGAGCGGCCGCGAGACGACGAGCTCGTCGCGCGTGAAGCGGAACTCCTCGGCCGGGCGCCCGCCGGTGCTGCGCCGTCGCGAGCCCGTCGGAGCGATGAGGCCGTCGCGCTCGAGCACGCGCCGCAGGTTCGTCGCATCGACCGCGTAGCCGAGGACCGCTTCGTAGACGTCGGCCAGCTCGCGCAGCGTGAAGCGCGGCGGGACGAGGGCGAACGCCGCGTTCGAGTACGAGAGCTTGCCCCGCAGGCGCTCGTGCGCGGTGCCGACGGCGATGGAGTGTCCGAACGCGATCGACGGGAGCTCGCCGACGGCGTGCCACTCGGTGTCGGGCGGCAGCGCCGGCTCGGCCCCGCGGGGGATCAGCGCGAGGTAGCCGACGTCGACCAGCCAGAGGTCGGGATGCGTACCGGCTGCGGTGTGCGAGTCCAGCTGCTCGAGGTGGGCGACGTCGCTGACGCCGACCTTCTCGAGCAGGTGGCGGCGCATCGCGCGCTCGAGCGACTCGCCCTCGCGGACGAACCCGCCCGGCAGCGACCAGCAGCCGGAGTCGTCCGATCGACGCCAGAGCAGCGTCTCGAGACGGTCGCTGACGCGCAGCACGACGGCGTTCACGACGGGGGCGGCGAGTTTTCGATCCATTGACGAAAACCATGCTACCTTGCGATCCATGCCCCCCGCCGCCACCGCCCCGGTCGGCCTCGAGCTGATCGACATCCCCAAGCTGCAGGACGAGATCCGCGCGCTCGCCCAGGAGCGCGACGCGGTGATCCTCGCCCACAACTACCAAGTGCCCGAGGTCCAGGACGTCGCCCACTACGTCGGCGACTCGCTCGGCCTCAGCGTCCAGGCCGCCAAGGCCGAGGGCGAGGTCATCGTCTTCTGCGGCGTGCACTTCATGGCCGAGAGCGCGTCGATCCTCAGCCCCGAGAAGACCGTCCTCATCCCGGACCTCGACGCCGGCTGCTCGCTGGCCGACTCGATCACGCCCGACCAGCTGAAGGCCTGGCAGGCCAAGCACCCGGGCGCGATCACCGTCATGTACGTCAACACGACGGCCGAGATCAAGGCGCTCACCGACTACTGCGTGACCTCCTCGAACGCGGTGGCCGTCGTGCGGCACATCCTCGACACGCAGGGGCCGGACACGGAGATCCTCTTCGGCCCCGACATGTTCCTCGGGGCGTACGTCGAGAAGGAGCTCGGGGTCAAGCTGCACGTCTGGGACGGCGAGTGCCACGTGCACGCGGGCATCCGGCCGAGCGACATCGCCCAGACCCGCGCGGAGCACCCTGGCGC
>CADCVT010000260.1 GCA_902806215.1 uncultured Solirubrobacteraceae bacterium
ACCTCGTCGGCTTCGACGAGGGCGCGTTCGACGCGGTGGTCGACGAGTTCACCGAGTTCGCCGCGCGGCTCGAGGTCCCCGACGTCACCTTCATCCCGATCAGCGCGCTCGACGGCGACAACGTCGTCGACCGCTCCGAGCGGATGCCGTGGTACGACGGGCCGCCGCTGCTCTACCACCTCGAGCACGTCCACATCGCGTCAGACCGCAACCTCATCGACCCGCGCTTCCCGGTCCAGTGGGTCGTCAGGCCGGGGGTGGCGGGGCGGGAATCCGATTCCGAGGACCCTGAGCTCCACGACTACCGCGGCTACGCGGGCCAGATCGCGGGGGGCGTCTTCCGCCCCGGTGAGGACGTCCTCGTGCTGCCGAGCGGCGCGCGCTCGCGGGTCGCGTCGGTCGAGACGTTCGACGGGCCGGTGGACCAGGCGTTCGCGCCGATGTCGGTGACGATCCGCCTCGAGGACGACCTCGACATCAGCCGCGGCGACATGCTCTGCCGCCCGCAGAACCGGCCGCTCGTCGAGCGCGACCTCGACGCGATGGTGTGCTGGATGGCCGAGGCGCCGATGCAGCCCGGCGGGCGCTACCTCGTCAAGCACACGACGCGCACCGCGCGCGCCGTCCTCAGCGACCTGCAGTACCGGATCGACGTCCAGACGCTCCACCGGCACGAGGAGGCCGAGCGGCTCGAGCTCAACGAGATCGGGCGCATGACGATCCGCACGGCGGTCCCGCTCGCGTTCGACCCGTACCGGCGCAACCGCTCGACCGGCAGCTTCGTGCTCGTCGACGAGACGACGAACGACACGGTCGCCGCCGGCATGCTGCTCGGCCCCGCGTCCGACAAGGACGTCACCTGGGACACCGGCGAGCTCACGCGCGAGCGGCGCTGGGCCGCGCTCGGCGCGAAGGGCACGACGCTGTGGTTCACCGGCCTCCCCGCCTCCGGGAAGTCGACGATCGCCGCCGCGCTCGAGGCCCGTCTCGTCGACACCGGCGTCCCCGCGTACCGCCTCGACGGCGACAACCTGCGCCATGGCCTGAACGAGAACCTCGGCTTCTCGCCCGAGGACCGCGCCGAGAACGTGCGGCGCACCGCGCACGCCGCGCGGCTGCTCGCCGACTCCGGCGTCGTCGCGCTGGTCTCGCTCGTCAGCCCCTACGCGGCCGACCGCGACGCCGCACGCGCCATCCACGCCGAGCAGGACATCGACTTCCTCGAGGTCTTCGTCGACACGCCGCTCTCCGAGTGCGAGCGGCGCGACCCGAAGGGCCTCTACGCACGCGCGCGTGCGGGCGAGATCCCGGAGTTCACCGGCATCAGCGCGCCGTACGAGCCGCCGCCGTCGCCCGAGCTGACGCTCACGGCGTCCGACGTCGCCGACGCGGTCGAGCGTGCGTGGGCGCTGCTCGTCGCGCGCGGCGTCGTAGGCGGATCGGCCTGAAGGCCGATCCGCTTCGAGCCGCCTGACGGGCGGTTCCCGTACGCTCGCCCGCGGTGCGGGAAGACGACGCTTACCTGATCGACCTGTGCGACGCGGTCGTCGGCGAGCCTGCGCTCAGGGAGCACGAGCTCCCGTGGCTGCGCGAGGGCGCCGAGCCGGACGCTCCTTCCGCGACGGTCGACGCCTGGTACCCGTACGCGCTGCTGATCGTGCTCCTCGTCGACCGGACCGAGACCGAGCGCGCGCGACTGCTCGCCCGTGCGGCCGACGGGTACCGCGTCGACGTCGTCGAGGTCCCGCGGGGGATGCTCGAGCGCGACGCCACCGGGGCGACGCGTCGCCGGCCGCTCGACCGCAGCCGGATCGCGGCGCTCATCGGCAACGACCAGGTGCGCGAGGAGAGCCGGGTCCGGCCCGAGGAGGAGGGCTGGACGGCGTACGTGGGCGTCAACGTTGCGCGACCGGGCGAGCCCGAGCACTGGCCGGACGAGGCGGACGACTGGCCCGGCGAGGACGACGACGACGAGGCCTGGTTCGACGAGACGCCCCGGCCCGGAGCCCCGGAGTTCGTCGCCGACACCGCGACAGCACTCGGCTGGCGCGGGCGCTCCGTGGCACTGGCGGTCCTCGAGGCGGTCTCGCTGTCGCGCCGGGCGCTCGCCGTGGAGCGTACCGGCCACGGCCTCTCCGAGCACGCGTTCGAGGTCCTGCTCGTGCTGCTGCTCGCCGAGCGCCCGGTCGAGCGCGAGGAGGTCGCCCGGGTCCTCACGCGGCCGCTCCACCACGTCGAGCGCGCGGTCGGCGAGCTGCAGGAGGCCGGCCACGTCGAGTCCCTCGGGGGCGAGCTCGCCGAGCAGCACGACGACGTGGACTTCGAGTGGACGATCACCGCGGCCGGGCGCGACGTCGCGGTCGACTGGATCGCCCGGACGCTCCCGCTCTTCGGGGGCTGGCCGCCCGACGTCCCGGGCGCGGACGACGCGACCGGCTAGCGGAGCGGATCGTCTTCAGGCTGCGGATCGACGAGTTGCCGCTCGCGTCGGTCGCGACGACGGTCACGAACACGTCGACCTTGCGGCCCTCGCGGATCGCGCGCCGGGCGATGCGGACCTCGCGCGCCGACAGCCGCGGGTGCAGCACGACGGCGCCGCGACCGGACGAGATGCTGCCCCGGCCGGGCTTGAGCGGGAAGTCGCGGTCGCGCAGGAACATCGAGGCCTGCGCGACGAAGCGCGCGCCCTCATCGGCCGCCGCGCGGACGCTGAGCCGGCGGGCGGCGCGCTGGTGCAGGTCGCCGGCCACGCGGCCCACCGGAGCGGTGTCGTCCGGCCGCGGCCGCGGGGCGCCGGGCTCGCAGTCGTCACCGATGGTGTCGACGGCATCGAACGTCGCCATCGCGTCCAGGCCCTCGCCGCACTGCACCGAGTCCTTGGCGCTGTCCTGAGCTGCGACGACGTCGGCGCCGAGCCCGCCCGCGATGCGGTCCTCGCCGCCGCCCGCGTCGATGCGGTCGTCGCCCGCGCCGCCGGAGACGACGTCGCCGGCGCTGCCGGTCTTGATCTGGTCCGCGCCGCCGCCGCCGATCACGCGGACCGGGATGTCGAGCTCGGCCAGGACGTCGTCCTCGCGCTCGCCGACGTTGATGCGGACCTGCTCGACGCCGTCGTTGTCGCAGACGGCCTCGATCACGTAGCCGGTGTCGAGGTCGACCCGCCCGGGACGGCAGTCCCCCGAGTCGAGGCCGCCGAAGCCGGTCGAGTCGACGATGCTGATCCGGTCGCCGGTGGCCTGGGCCGAGACGTCGTTGCGCGAGACGAAGTCGGTCGCGCGGAACGCCAGCACGCCGCCCTCACGCTCGACGATCGCGTGCGCGAACGCCGGTGTGGCGGTCGCGAGCAGACGAGGAGCGCCAGTGCGGCGCTCCGGGGCAGGGTCCTGCGGGTGCGGTCGAGCACGGGCATCAGCGTAGGGAGCCGGGGGTCGGCGTGGGAGCAAGTTTTCCGGCGCGCGGCGCGTTTCAACACCGAGCGTTTCGGCGCGATGCGGTGTTGTCCGTCATGCTGAGCACGCAATTCAGAGGAGCCTCGCCACCGTGATCCGATCGACCACACGCCTGACCGCCCTTGCGGCGACCGCCGCCATCGGCGCCCTCGCCGGCACCGCGGCGACCGCTCCGGCGGTCGTGCCCCCGCGTGACTGCGGGACGATGAGCGTCAGCGGCAAGCGCTACCAGGTCAAGGTCGACCAGATCTCCTGCCGCGACGGCAAGTCGTACTCGAAGACCTACCTGTCCCAGCGCAAGGAGCCCCGCGGCTACACGTGCCGCCGGTACGCGTCGAAGCGCAACCGCGTGGCCTTCCAGTGCAACAACGGTCGCAAGCAGTTCCTCGCGATCCGGCGTTAGGGCAGACTCCCGAGCCGTGATCGCGGACGTCCTCCCCCTGGCCCATGGCCTGGGCCAGCGCGAAGACCTGCCGCTTCCGGAGGACATCTTCATCATCACGGCGGCGACCGTCCTCGCGGTGTCGTTCATCGCGCTGGCGGTCCTGTGGCCCAAGCCCCGCCTCGAAGGCACCGCTTCGGCGTGGCGGCCGCTGCCCGGGCCGCTGGCGGGCTTCTTCGGGTCGCCCGGGCTCCGCATCGCGTGCGGGATCGTCGGGGTGCTGCTGCTGGTGATCGCGATCGTCGCCCTGTTCATCGGTCCGGAGAACCCGACCGACAACTTCGGGTCGAACCTCATCTTCGTCGAGTTCTGGATCGGCTTCGTCGTGGCGAGCCTGCTGTTCGGCAACGTCTTCCGGGCGTTCAACCCGTGGCTGGCGATCGGCGAGGCGCTGCGGTTCCATGGCCGGAGGGCGTATCCCGAACGGCTCGGGTACTGGCCCGCGGCGGCCGGCCTTCTCGCGTTCGGGCTCATCGAGCTGCTGCCGAGCGCACGCGACGAGCCGCGCAACGCCGGCATCGGAGCCGTCGTCTACACGGTGCTCACCCTGGTCGCGATGTGGCTCTACGGGGCGCGCACGTGGGCCGCGCGGGGCGAGGCGTTCAGCGTCTACTTCGACCTCGTCGGCCGCATCTCGATCTTCGAGGTGCGCGACGGGCGTGCCGGGCGACGGCCGATCCTGTCGGGGCTCACGCAGTGGGTCCCCCACGCGGGCAGCGTCGCCCTGCTCGCCGTGCTCATCGGGATCACCACGTTCGACGGCTTCAGCTCGAACTCGATCTGGGCGGACGTCGAGGCCGAGGTGAGCGCGGTGTTCGAGGACGTCGGGGCCTCGATCACCGGCGCCCTCTCGGGAGCGGCGACGATCGGGCTGCTCGTCGCGGTCGGCGTGGTCGCCGGGTTCTACGCCGCCGGGATCGCCGGGGCGAAGACCGTCGGCGGCGGGTTCGACGCGGGCGAGCTGCGCAACCGGTTCGTGCACTCGCTCCTGCCGATCGCCGTCGTCTACGTGCTCGCCCACTACCTGACGCTGCTGGTCTTCCAGGGCCAGGCGATGACCTACCTCGTCTCGGACCCCTTCGGCAAGGGGTGGGACCTGTTCGGCACGGCGGACGGCGCGATCGACTTCGGCGTCATCAGCCAGAACCTCACCTGGTACCTCCAGGTGTTCTTCGTCGTCGCCGGGCACGTCGCCGCGCTGGTGCTGGCGCACGACCGCGCGCTCGTCATGTACGACAATGCACGACTCGCCGTCCGTTCCCAGTATTGGATGCTCTTGATCATGATCGGCTTCACGACCCTCGCCCTATGGCTGCTCAAGTCCGCCGGAGCCTGATCGCGCTCGCCGCGTGCGCCGCCGGCTTCGCGGCCGGCTGCGGCGCCGAGGAGGGAGGCGGCGACCCCGCCACGCGCTCGGACAAGCTCGTCGACTTCACCCAGAAGCCGCCGTTCGTCAACGCGATGGTGCCCGAGAACGGCGGCGAGTCGTTCCTGCTGACCACGAACCGCGGCTTCTTCCGCGTGCGGGACGGCAAGGAGCCCGAGCGGATCCGCGGCACGGTCAAGGACGAGCAGGGCTCGTCGCCGGTCGGGACGTTCCTCGAGATCGACCGCCTGTCGGACACCGAGCTCGTCGGCTCCGGGCATCCCGACAAGGAGCGCCCGCTGCCGCCGTACCTCGGGTTCATGCGCTCGACCGACGCCGGCAAGACGTGGAAGGTCGTCTCGCGCCTGGGCGAGGCCGACCTGCACCAGATCCGTCGCGAGCACGGGAAGATCTACGCGTTCGACGCGGTGCTCGGGGCGATCCTCATCTCCGAGAACGGCGGCAAGGACTGGACCGAGCGCTTCACGCCGCGCGAGCTCGTCCTGGACTTCGTCGTCGACCCCGAGGACCCCGACCGGCTCCTCGCCTCGACCGAGGAGACGCTCTACCGCACGACCGACGGCGGCAACGGCTGGCGCCCGGCGATGCAGGTCAAGGCCGCGCGCCTGGACTGGCCCGAGAAGGACGTCGTCATGCGCGCCGACAAGGACGGCACGTTCTTCGTGTCGACGAACGGCGGCGAGTCGTTCCGGCGGACCGGCAGGCTTCCCGGCGAGCCGTACAAGGTCTCCGCCGAGAGCACCGAGAAGGCGTTCGTCGCCCTGAGCGACGGCTCGATCTACGAGACGACCGACGGCGGCAAGTCGTTCGAGCGGCGCTACCGGCCGTAGAGCGGCTACGCGCCACGTAGGGATGACAAACGGACCGTCATCCCCGAACGGTCGCCAGTCGCTGATCTTCGTGGCGTTCCCGCCCGCATGGCCATCACCACGTCGCTCCGCGCCGCCGCCTTCGCCGCCGCGCTCGTCATCACGCTGCTCTTCGCGCTGTCCTCGGGCGCCGCGTCGGCCCGCGCCGACAACTGCCAGCCGGAGGAGCTCGCCTACGAGATCGCCACTGGCGACGCGGACTGGGAGTCCCCCGTCGCGCCGGACGCAAGCGATCCACGCTGCGTCATCGCCGCGCAACTTGGCTGCCCGAACCAGGCAGACCCGGGCAATTGCATCAACGGCATCCGGACCACCGTGGCGGGCACGCCCGATTGCCAGTACAGCGCCGGCCTCGTCAACGCCGTGCGTGTCCTCGTGTGCAGGGCAAACGCCACGATCCCGTCGACCGGCTGAGCTGCGCAGGAGGGAGAACCGCGTCACGAAACGCCAGTTTCCGGAACCATCGCCGTTTGTGACGATGATGTCTTCCTCCTTCCTCGGCCGCCGCGCATTGCTCGCGACCGCCCTCACCGCCGTGTGCGCCATCGGTTGGACCGCGCCGGCGACCGCCGACCACGCGCAGCCCACGCGCGACATCAGCAAGCTCGACTACGCCCCGATCGGGCTCTTCAAGCACGGCGACCCGATCCCGCAGCCGCAGGACAAGGACTTCTTCCTCAAGAAGATGAGCGGCCGGCGCTTCAACCCGTCCGGCAAGTACAACTCGTACGACACGAACGTCTTCGAGACGCTGATGCTCCCGTTCCGGGCGGCCGGCGACACCTCCGCCAACGACCCCTATGGCAACGGCGAGACCACGGGCGATCCTCGCCACGGCTTCTGCCAGCAGGACCCGCAGTATCCGCAGAAGCGTCCGGGCAACGTCCTCCTGATGGCGGGCGTCTGCCCGAATCACGAGCTCGAGTACATCGAGTACTACGAGGACACGATGGAGGAGATCCTCGGCGAGTTCGGCGTGAAGATGAAGCGCTACCGGTTCGAGATCGCGCCGCCCGGCTCTCCTTCGACGCCGCTCGACAACACGCTCTTCGGCTCGACCTTCAACATCGCCGCCGTCGTGCCCGGCGCCGATCACCCCGAAGAGACGGTCATCGTCGGCGCCCACTACGACCAGACGAACGACGGTCCGGCGTCGACCTGGGATTCGGCGGAGGGTCACGCGCAGATCATCCGCATGGCCAAGCAGATGGCCGACTACTGGCGCGCGACCGGAACCCGGCCGAGCGCGACGATCAAGTTCATGCCCTGGGCGGGCGAAGAGGCCGGCACGCTCGGCTCCCGCGACTACGTCGAGAACAACATCGTGCCGGGGGAGGAAGGCAAGGTCCGCGGCTACTGGAACACCGACCCGTGCGCCGGCGGCTATCCCGCCTATCGCTACGGCAACCCGCTTCAGCGCATCGCGCTCGGCATCCAGGTCGCCCGTCCGACCGAGATCCCGGACGAGTTCGCCGCACAGCGCCCGCGCGTCACGGCCTTCAACGCCGCGGCGCCGCAGGTCGTCGAGGACGTCTTCACGCACCTGGACGACACGGTGCCCACGACGGGGGGCACTCGCGAGGTCTTCATCTCCAAGAGCGAGAACCCGGCGACCGCCGACAACCGCGCGGGTGGCGACGTGACCGTCGGCACTTCACGGCCGGTGCTCTTCAGCAGCGACTGGGCCAACTTCCTCGCCGTCGGCATCCCGTTCTTCAACCCGGGCCCTGAGGTCACCGGCCCCTCCGACGAGGACGAGCCGAACAACCCGGACGGCGGCGCCACGTTCCACACCCCGCGCGACAACCAGGTCACGCTGAACCAGTTCACCGGGCAGCCGCTGAGCCAGGGCAACTTCGCGTTCGCGTCTGAGGCATGGGCCAAGGGCATGGAGATGTGCGCGAGCCTCTTGTCGTGGGGCATGCTGCGTGAGGACCAGACTGGCGCGCAGACTGCGGACACCAACGTCGTGGCGTACTACGAAGCGCTGCCGAACGAGGCCGTCGCACGTGCGCCCGTCGCGTTCGACGCCGCCGGCAGCCATCAGCTCACCGGCAGCCCGTCGACGCCCAACGCCGCGCGCACTATCGCCGACGACGCGAACCTCGAGTACACGTGGGAGTTCGGTGACGGCGCGACCGGCAGCGGGAAGACGGTCGAGCACGCGTACGACGTCGCCGGCGTCTACACCTCGAAGCTGACCGTTCGCAACCGGTCGACGAACGCGACCGACACCATGACCATCCCGATCACGGTCATCGGCGCCAGCCTGCGGGGGCCGGACCTCAAGGCGCCAAGCGAGGACGAGGACGGCTTCTTCGACGTCGGCTGGGAGTTCGACGAGAAGGCTCGCGCCGGCCTCAGGCGCTACCTCGTCGAGGAAGCGACGGACGCGAGACGCGTCCTCACCGACCCCGCCGAGAAGCTCGATCTCTGGAACGCGAGCGAGCCGACGGCGCCCGAGGTCACGAAGTGGACGACCTCCGACAAGGGCGGCGGTCCGCGCGGCAACCAGAAGAAGAGCGGTGAGCGCTCCTTCTACGCAGGGGTGCCGCGCTCGGAGCAGCCGCCCGGCGAGGGCCCGGACTCCGGCGTCACGAAGCTGACGCTCAAGCAGTCCTTCCAGATGGCGAAGGACGCTGAGCTGTCCTACTGGTCGAGCTACGTCAACGACAACAACGATCGCGGCCTCGTCGAGGCGGCGATCGACGACGGCAGTCCCGACGAGGAGCTCGACTGGCAGGTCGTCGACCGCGTCCCGACGACGAACTTCTTCAACGTGCCGCAGGACGAGGCCGGCTACCCGACGGTGTTCGAGCAGCGCCGGGTCGACCTGGGAGCGTTCGCGGGCCAGAAGGTCAAGCTGCGCTTCGTCTACGCGCTGAGCGCTTCGCAGTTCGTCAACGTCATCCGCGCGGGGTGGTACGTCGACGACATCTCGGTCGACACCGGCACGTTCAAGCGGGTGGGTGAGACCACCGAGAAGTCGTTGAGCATCGGGCCGCGGGCTCAGGGGCTCTACGCCTACCGCGTCCGCGCGATCTACGGGGACACGGCGACCCTGCCGAGCAACTTCGCGAGCACCAGGGTCACCGTAGGGACCGATCCGGCCGCTACGGGCGGACAGACCGCCACGCCTCCGGGCACCGGCGTCGTCCCGGGCCGCAGGCCGAGCTGCACCGTCGACAGCGGCTTCAAGTCGCTGAAGGTGACGCCGCAGGGACGCGGTCTGCGGTTCGCGTTCGAGCGCAGCGTCAAGGGCGCCGTGCGGGTCGACGTGTTCCGCTACTACCAGTCCAAGAAGCGCATCGGCCGTCGAGCGGTGGCGAAGTTCCGCAACAAGACGAAGTCGTTCACGTGGAGCGGGCGGGGCAAGCGCGTGCGCAACGGTCAGCTCTACGCGCGGATCAGCATCCCGGTCGGCAAGCAGAGCGACGTCCGCTACGTCTCCCTGCAGCGCAGCAAGGGCCGCTTCAAGATCAAGCGCTCCTTCCGCAGCCGGCCGAGCTGCGGCGCGCTCCAGCGCTTCCATCTCGGGCAGCAGGTGTTCGGCGGCAAGCGCCGTGAGGGCCTGCGGGTCATCTACCGCGTCGCGTCGCCCGGCACGGTCCGGCTCGAGCTGCTCCGCGGCAAGAAGGTCGTCAAGCGCACGGCGGTCCGCAGGATCGCCCGCGCCGGGACGTACCAGACGGTCATCGCGGCCAAGGGCCTGCGGCGCGGCGAGTACCGCATCCGGATCACCGCGGTGCTCGACGGAAAGCGCGTGACCAGCACGCTCGCTGCCAGGCGCATCTAGCCTGAGCGGGATGCGGGCCCTCACCCGGCTCATCCTCGCGGTCGTCCTGGCCGCCGCCCTCGGGGCGGCGGCCGGGCCGCCGCCTGCCGCGGTGGCCCATCCGCAGGACGGCGTCAAGGACGCCGACCACGACAACGTCGACGACGTCCCGATCGGCAACGACAACTGCTCGCGGGAGAACGGCGCGTTCAACCCGAACCAGCTCGACACCGACTCCGACGGCCTCGGCGACGCCTGCGACGTCGACGACGACGCCGACGCGCTGGACGACGCGGTCGACAACTGCCCGCAGAGTCCGAACCCGAGCCAACGCGACACCGAGGGCGACGGCATCGGCGACCCGTGCGACTTCGACGACGACAACGACGCGGATCCCGACCAGGCCGACAACTGCCGGTTCGTGGCGAACGCCGACCAGCGCGACACGAACGGCGACGGCATCGGCGACGCCTGCGATCCCTCGACGCCGCGAGCGGCCGGGGCGGCGGATCCGCCGCCCGCGGGAACGGGCGCGCCACCCTTGTCGCCGAGCGCGCCCGGCACGGGGCCGGACGCGACGCCGGACGACGGGCGGGCCCCCCGCGCCGTGATCCGTGGGCTTCGCAGCCGTGTGAGCACAGCCGAGCTCGGCGGCGGGCTCCCGGTCAACCTCTCATGCTCGGAGCGCTGCACGGTGGGCGCGCGGCTGATGGCCGGCCGCCGCAGCGTCGGCACCGGCTCCGCTCAGCTCGACGCCGCCGGCCGCACGTACGTGTTCGTGGACCTCGACCGCCGAGTCCGGCGCCTCGCCCGCGGCAAGCGCATGCGGACGACCCTCGAGCTCTCGGTCGTCGACTCGGTCGGCAACCGCGTGCGCGTCCGGCGCACGCTGACGATCGTGGGCGGCTCGTGAGACGCCTCGCCGTCCTCACCGCCGTCGCCCTCGCCGCGCCGCTGCTGGCGGCATCTCCTGCGAACGCGCACTCGGTCATGAAGATCGAGAACGGCATGATCTTCTACAACGCGACCGACGACGTCGCGCTGAACCGTCTGACCGTCGCCCTCGTGACCCGCCCGGGCAACCCGCCGGAGATCGAGTTCGACGACCCCGGTGCCGACAACGGCATCACCGCGCCGACGGACTGCCGGCCCGGCCGCCTCGACGCGTCGGGGAACCCCAACGAGGTCTTCTGCCCCGCGAGCGGCATCTCGCTCGTGCGCATCGACGTCGGCGAGGGCCAGGACGAGGTGTCCGCCAATCTTCGCGTGGCGTCCCTCGTCGTCGGCGGCAACGGAGCCGACCGTATCGTCACCGGCCCCCTCAACGACACCGTCAACGGCGACGAAGGCAACGACAACGTCAGCACGGGCGAAGGGAACGACACCCTCGTCGGCGGCGGCGGCGACGACGTGCTCGCCGGAGCAGCGGGGAACGACATCCTCCAGGGCGGGCTCGGGTCCGACGGTCTCGACGCCGGACCCGGGGACGACGACGTGCGCGTACGCGACGGCCTGACCGACCAGGTCGGCTGCGGCGACGGCACAGACCGTGCGCAGACGGAGGACGTCGATCGCCTCAGCGGCTGCGAGACCACCGACGGCCTGACGGCGGCGGGCGGAGGCACGAACGGCGGGACGGGGTCGGGCGCCGCCACCACCAGCCCCGGCGCCGGTGGAGGCGCACCCACGGCGACCACGCCACGCGCCGACCAGACCGCCCCGCGCCTGCGCGCCGGCGGCTCGACGCGGCAGCGGCTGGGAAAGCGGCGCGGGGTGCTCGTGGTCGCGACGGTCGACGAGGCAGCCGAGGTGTACGCGACCGGCTACGTCGAGGTCGGCGGCCGGCGCTACGCGCTCCAGCGCACGCGCGGCCGCGTGACGGTCGGAGGCGCCGGCGTCGAGCTTCGCGTAGCCATGGACCGGCCCGGTCTCGCTGCGGTACGGAAGGCCCTGCGCCGCAAGCGCCGGGTCACGGTCGTCGTGTCCGTCCTCGCCACGGACACTGCCGGGAACTCCTCGCCCGCGCGCCTCCCGGCCATCCGCCTGCGGTAGCCGGAGGGCGTCCGCGGGGGCCGCGCGGATAAAGTCGGCCCCCTCATGTTCTCGAAGATCCTGGTCGCCAACCGTGGCGAGATCGCCATCCGCATCATCCGCGCCTGCGAGGAGCTCGGCATCGCGTCGGTCGCGGTCTACTCCGAGGCCGACCGCGACGCGCTGCACGTGCGCCGCGCCGACGAGGCGTACCTGCTCGGCCCGCCGCCCGCGGCCGAGTCGTATCTGAACATCGAGAAGATCATCGAGGTCTGCCGCGAGTCCGGCGCCGAGGCGGTCCACCCGGGCTACGGGTTCCTCGCCGAGAACGCCGCGTTCGCCCAGGCGCTCGAGGACGCCGGGATCGTGTTCATCGGCCCGCCGGCGTCGGCGATCGACGCGATGGGGTCGAAGACCAACGCCCGCGACCTCATGAAGAAGGCCGGCGTCCCGATCATCCCCGGCACCACCGAGGCGGTGCCGGACGTGGCGGCGGCGATGAAGCTCGCCAAGGAGGAGATCGGGTTCCCGATCGCTGTCAAGGCGTCGGGCGGCGGTGGCGGCAAGGGCTTCCGCGTCGCGCTGACCGAGGACGAGCTCGAGGGCGCCTTCGAGGGCGCCGCGCGCGAGGGCGAGAAGTTCTTCTCCGACGCGACGGTCTACCTCGAGCGCTACCTGCCCGACCCGCGCCACGTCGAGGTCCAGATCATCGCCGACAAGCACGGCAACACGATCCACCTCGGCGAGC
>CADCVT010000261.1 GCA_902806215.1 uncultured Solirubrobacteraceae bacterium
TAGAGCCCGCCGTCGCCTAGCCCAGGCGGCGGCGGAGCTCCTTGCCGGCGCGCAGCGGGCGGGTCACGCGCCAGCTCGCGGATGCCGTCAGGCCGTCGACGACCCGCTGGGTGCGTTCGAGGTCCGCACGGAGGCGGTCGTTCTCGGCGAACTCGACCGAGCCGGGCAACGGCATGTACGCGAAGCCGCACTCCACGTCGACGCGGAAGATGATCGCCTCGCTGAGCCGCGCGACGTCGATGACGAAGCGGCCGTGGTGGTCGCCGGTGACGAACGTGTTCTGCCCCATGGCGAGGTAGCCCGGGCGCGGCGAGAGGAGCGGAACGTCGCTGTCGGCGGCCACGACGCGGCGCACGGTCTCGCTGCCCTGCTCCCAGCATGTCAGGATCAGCCAGTCGAGCCGCACGAGGTGCGGCATGTGCGAGAGCTTGATCTCGAGTTCGTGGATGGCGGGCGCACGCAGCGAGACGGCGGCCAGCGAGCGCCCGCGCAGGTTGCGACGCGGCTCGCTCCACGCGATCGGCGTGCAGGAGTCGATGTCGATCCCCTGCGTCACCTCGACCTCGAAGGCCCCGTTCTCGAGCGGGGAGGAGAGCGCGTCCCACGGGACGAGACCGGCCAGAGCGGCTCCGACGAGGCCGCTCTGCTCCTCGCCCGACGCGGCGATGACGCCGTAGGGCCAGTAGAGCCGGTTCATCGGCATATCGCGCAGCTGCCCCGGGTGCCCGTGGGAGCCCAGCCGCAGGTCGTCGGGGCCGACGATCTGGTCGCGCCGCGTCGAACCGCGGCCCTCGTCGTGGTGCCAGGTGCCGAAGAGCAGGATCTCGTGGTCGGCGGGCAACGTCGTCGCCCGCAGCAGGACCGGCCGCAGGATGTCGTCGGCCAGCTCGAACGGCGGGAGCTTGCCCGGGAACACGCTGCGGTACCGGCCCGCGAACGCGTGGAACGCGCGCGCGCCGTCGCGCACCTCCTTGGCCTGCCGCAGCTGGAGCGGCACGGCCTCGGGCTCGCCGACGAGCGGCTCGAGGTCCTCGTCGAGGCTGACCTGCGACCCGACCGCCGCGCTGCAGATCTGCTCGAGGACCTCCGGAGAGCGCATGAACTGGCGGACGAGGTCGCGCGGCATCCCGGCGTGGGCGAGGAACCCGTGCGCCTCCGCGCCGGCCGTCATGTGCCCGACCGCGCGGAAGTCGGTCAGCAGGTACAGGCCGGTGGTGCGGACCTCGCTGCCTGCCGCCTTCAGGAGCTGCTGGGCAAGTCCCTGGATGCTGGCGCCCCAGCCGAGGTCGACGAGGACGAGCCGGCCGGCGTCGTCGGCGGCCCGCTCCAGGAGCCGGACGATCCGGTCGGCGAGGGTGCGCGAGCTCGCGCCGATCGCCGTCCTGATCGCGATGTCGTCGAGCTCGGAGATCAGCGCCTCGCGCAGGACCGGGTCCTCGAGGCGCGTCTCCGCATGGGCGGCCAGCGCGGGGACGTCGCGCAGCGTGAGCCCGAGCTGGCCCAGGAACGCCCGGATCGTCGGCGCCGTCCGCCCGCCGGCGAGCCTCTCGACGGCCTCCTCGGTGTCGTCGCCGAGCACGGCACGCAGGCAGACGCGGCGGTTGAGCCAGAGCGGCTCGGCGTACAGCGGGTCGTCGCGGTACGTGGCGCTGGCGTTGACCAGGTCGGTGAGCAGCGTCCCCTCGCGCATGAGGCAGTGCAGGACCGGCGCCTTGTTGCGCTCGGCCCACTTGCAGAGCCAATCCGCGAACCCGCTCAGGACCGGACCGAGGACGGTGGCGCCCCAGGTCCAGTAGTCGGCGACCGCCGGGTCCGCCGGCCCCCAGCCGCTCGCGGCGACCTTGCCGCGCAGCGCGGTGATCCCCGCGTCGTCGAAGCGGATGCGCGGGCCGGCGAGCGACAGCGCGCGCTCGCGCTCGACGACCTCCTCGAGCTCGTCGGAGCGCATCGCGAAGTGGACCGTGCGGATGCCGAGCCGCTCGGGGCATTCGACGTCGGCGAGCTCGTTGTCGCCGACGTGCAGGACCGCGCGCGGATTGCAGCGCAGCCGGCTGAGCACGCGGGCGAACAGGTCGTCGCCCTTGCCGGTGCGGTGGTCACACGAGCAGAAGACCTCCGTGAAGACGATCGAGCCCGTCATCGGCTGCTCGAGGAGGCTGCGGAGGTGCTGCTCGCCGAGGTAGTTGTCCGAGACGACGACGAGCGTCTTGCCGAGCGTCGCCGCGTGAAGCAGGAGATCGACGATCTCGAGGTCCGGGACCACGAGGTCCCGCTCGACGTCGACCTCGAGGTCGATGACCCGCGCGAGGTCCGTGTCCTCCGCGAAGATCCACTCGGGCATCGCCGCGTAGATCTCGATCATGTTGACCTCGGGATCGCCGAAGGTCCGCAGGCGCTCGGCCCGCGCGCGCCGCTCGGCCTCCTCGCGGATACGGCCGAACACTCCGGCGGCGACACCCTCGGCCAGCAGCCCGGCCAGCGCGAGACGCTTACCGACGATCGGGAACGCGTCGACGGGCTGGGCGATGGTGCGCCAGACGAGCGTGTCGAACACGTCGACGCTGACGACCTCGACGGTCGGGTCCGAGACGGCTTCCCAGACCGAACGGAGCCGGAGGTCGCGTCCGTGCGGAGGTGCTTCCACGTGCAAGGCGGCGCGCAGTATAGGCGTCTCGGCCGTGGTCTCGGATAGGTTGCACCCCGATGTCGCTCCTGCTGCATTCGCTCGCGACCTTCAACGGGATCGTGTTCGGCGTGCTCGACGCGGTCGGCGCGCGGCGGGTCGTGGAGGTGGGCGCCGAGGGGGGAGACTTCTCGGCGGCTCTGGCGGACTGGGCCGAACGGGCGGACGCGAACGTCGTCGCGGTCGATCCCGCCCCGTCGGACCGGCTGCGGCTTCTCGCGCACGACTGCGAGCGCGTCCGGCTCGTCGAGGCCCTGTCGCCGGACGTCCTCGCCGAGCTCGATTCGCAGGACGTCTACTTCCTCGACGGAGACCACAACTACGCGACGGTCTTCGGCGAGCTCGAGGCGCTGCGCGACCGCCTGCTCGACGAGGAGCGCCCGGCCCTCGTCGTCTTGCACGACGTCGCCTGGCCGAGCGCCCGCCGCGACTCCTACTACGCGCCGGATCGGATCGCCGAGGAGGCGCGCCATCCCTACACGTACGAGGGCGGCGTCGCCCCGGGCGAGAACGGCATCATCGAGCACGGCGGCTTCCGCGGCGGAGGCGTCATAGCGTTCGCCGAGCGCGAGGGAGGTGAGCGCAACGGCGTGCTCACCGCGGTCGAGGACTTCCTCGCGAGCGCCGACGCGCTGTCGTTCCGACGCGTCCCAGCCGTGTTCGGGCTCGGCTTCCTCTACGCGGCGAGCGCCCCGTGGGCCGACGAGGTCGACCGCCACCTCGCGCCGTACGACGAGA
>CADCVT010000262.1 GCA_902806215.1 uncultured Solirubrobacteraceae bacterium
ATCCGAGATCAGGGCCTTCGAACCTCTCTCGTCTAGCCGTTGCTAGCACTGGCGCTAGCCGGAGCTAGACGCACAAGGGAGCGCCTAGAACGACGGCGACGCGCTCGGCAGCACCGGCAGCGTCGGGAGCGCCGGAAGCGTCGGCAGCGCAGGCGCGGTGACCGGCGTCGTGACGCCGTGCGTCGCCGCGCCGGCGGCGCCGCTCGGCGGGGCCGCGCCCGCGGCGGGCGTGGTGGTGCCCGCGGCAGGCGTCGTCGTCGCCGGGGGCTTGCGGTGCTCGGGCTTGACCTCGAACACCGCGCGGTCGGCACCGGTGCCGTAGACGTGGAAGGTGCGGCCCTCGCGCTCGATCCTGAGGAACGCCTGGCCGGAGCGCTCGTTCCCCGACGTGTTCAGGAACATCCCGTTGCGCGGGCCGGCGATGATCTCGGCGTAGGGATGGCCCTCGATCGGGTCCGTGCGCTCGCCCTTGACGACGGCTGCGGCCTTGGGGGCCGGCGCCTTCGCCGGTGTCTTGGCGTCCTTGGTCTTCGCGTCGGCGAGCTCGGCCGCGAAGCCGCCGCCGGAGGACGGCTGCGGGGTCGCCGCGGTGCGGGCGACCGGCTTCGGCTCGAGGCCCGTCTCGTTGACCGAGCGGATCACCGGAGCACCAGGAAGCGGAAGTTGTTGACGGGGCCGTCGATGTCGGCCGCGCTGACGTTGCACAGCCGGAAGCGGACCCCCGCGGTGACGCCGGTCAGCGGGTCGACCGTCAGGCCGGCCGGCAGCGCGTTCGTGAAGTTGATCATCAGGAAGTCGCCGTCCATGACGCCGGACGCGGTGGTGTTCTCCGTGATGCAGGCGCCCGCCTCGATGTTCGGCGGGTCGTACGGGATCGTCCCGACGAGCGGTCCGCCCGCGCCGGCCGCGGCGAACTTCTGCGTGGTCAGCGACGAGTCGGCGACCTTCGCGCCGGTGATCGCGTCGGGCGCGATGTCGACGCCGGCGACGCTCGCGTCCTGGAGGTCGGCACCGGTGAGCGTGCCGTCGCCGACCTTCGCGCCGGTGACCGCGCCGGGCGCGATGTCGGCGGTCCCGACGGTGAGGTCGAGGATCTTCGCCGTGGTGACGGCGCCGTCGGCGAGGTCGGCGTTCTGGACGCCGCCGTCGGCAAGGACGCGCGAGTCGGCCGAGCCGGTCTGCATCGTCGCGTTGGCGACCGCGTTGGCGGCCATCAGGCTCGCCGTGATCGCGCTCGTGCGGATGTTGCTCGTGTCGACCGCGTTGTTGCGCAGGTGGTTGTTGTCGACCGCGCCGTTGGCGAGCAGGGCGCCGGTGATCGCACCCGCGCGGACGTTCGACGTGTCGACGGCGCTGCCGGCGAGCTCGGTGTTGCCGACCGAGAAGTCCGCGAGCGCGCCCGAGCCGACCGCGCCGGCGCGGATCGCCACGCCGTCGACGGCGCCGGTGGCGAGCTTGCCGTAGACGATCGCGCCGTCGGCGAGCTTCGAGCTCGTCACGTTGAGGTCGAGGATCTTGGCGGTGGTGACCGCGCCGTCGGCGATCTTCCCGTTGGTCACGCCGAGGTTCGCGAGCTTGCTCGTCACGACCGCGCTGTCCTCGATCTTCGTCGTGGTGACGGCGAGGTCGGCGAGCTTGCTGGTGATGACCGAGGAGCCGGCGAGCTTGGCGGACGTGACCGCCAGGTCGGCGAGCTCGGCCGTCCCGACGGCGAGGTCGGCGAGCTTGGCGGTGGTCACCGCGTCGACGCTGAGCTTGGCGGACGTCACGGAGAGGTCGGCGAGCTTCGCGGTCGTCGCGGCGCCGTCGGCGAGCTTGGCGGTGGTCACGGCGGCGTCGGAGAGCCCGACGGTGGTGAGTGCGCCGTCGGCCAGCTTGTCGGTGGTCACGGCGCCGTCGGCGAGCGTGTCGGTGGTCATCGCGCCGTCGGCGACCTTGGCGGTCGTCACGACGTCGTCGGCGAGCTTGATCGTCGTCACCGAGCGGTCGGCGAGCTTCTCGGTGGTCACGGCGCTGTCGGCGAGCTTGATCGTCGTCACCGCGGCGTCGGCGAGCTTGACGGTCGTGACCGCGCCCTCGGCGAGCTTGGCGGTGGTCACGACGCCGCCGGCGAGCTTGCCGGTGCTGATCGCTTCGTCGGCGATCTTCGCGCCGGTGACGGCGGCGTCCTCGAGCTGACGCGCTCCGACGCTCCCCGTGGCGAGGTCGTGGGCGCTGACCGCGCCGTCGGCGATGTCGGTCGAAGCGATGGGCTCGCGGGCTCGCGGTGCCGTCGGGGCCGCAGCGGGTGCGGGCGCGCCGGTCTGAGCGGCCTTCAGGGAGCGGGTGGCGTTGCGGTCCGCGCGCTCGGCGACGTTGAGCGCACGGCGCGCGGTGCGGAGCGCGTCGGGCTTGACGGCCTTGGCCTTGGACTTGGCGGCCACCGCCGGCGCCGGGGGCGCGAAAGCGAGCAGAAGCGAGGGCGCGACGACGAGCGCGGTGGACCGGAGACTCCGAAGACAGGACGGCACGCCCACGGTGATCGCCCTGGACGAACGTTTCTTGAACCGGTCCGATCTCGGCGGACGAAGGGTGAAGAATGCCGTCCCGCACCGCGTGTACGTTCACGTCGTGTGAAGGCCGTCGTCCTTTCCGATCGTCCCCGGCCACGAGTTCGCCGGCACGGTCGTCGCCGTCGGCCGCGCTGTCACCGACGTCCGCCGTGCCCGCCGCGAACGCATTCGTGCTGCCGGAGGAGTTCCCGCACCGCTGGGGCTCGCTCATGGAGCCGGTGGCGTGCGCGGTCCACGGCTTCGACAAGTCGTGCTCAAGCGCGCCGACAACGTCCTGGTCTAAGGCGCCGGGACGATGGGCCTCATCCTCGCCCAGCTCGCCGTCGCCCACGGCGCCGGCTCGGTGTCGGTGGTCGACCTCAACCGCGCGCGCCTGGCGCGCGCCTCGGCGATGGGCGCCGACGCGATCGACCTGTTCCGGCGCGGCGAGGGCCTGAAGATCGAGGTCGTCCCCGCCGCCTGACCTAGAAGCGCATCGCCAGGACGCACACGTCTTCCGGGAGGGCGGTGCCGTCGACGACCTCGCGCGCGAACGACGGGGCCAGGTCGGCGGGCGCCTCGCCTCCGAGGCTGTCGATCGTGGCCAGCAGCCGGTCGAGCCCGGCCTGGAGCGGGCGGTCGTTGCGCTCGATGAGGCCGTCGCTGTAGAGCAC
>CADCVT010000263.1 GCA_902806215.1 uncultured Solirubrobacteraceae bacterium
CGGCGAGCGCTCCCGGCCGCGTCAACCTCATCGGCGAGCACACCGACTACAACGGCGGCCTCGTGCTGCCGTTGGTCGTTCCGGAGCCGTCTTGGGACGCCGTGGCGCGTGCGCTCGCACCCGGCGCCTCGCCCGAGGACGTCGCCGAGATCGCGTCGGCCGAGGCGCTCCTCGTCGATTGCCGTTCGTCGAAGGTCGATCGGATCCGCGTCCCGGCAGCGGCGCGTTTCACGGTCCACCCGAGCGGCGTCAGGCACGCCGACGCGGCGGGCGGGCTCGCCCAGCGGCGCGCCGAGGGCGCGGAGGCGGCGGCCGCGCTCGGCGTCGACTCGCTGCGCGACGTCGACCCCGGCGACCGGCGGCTCTTCACCGCTGCGACGCTCGTCGCGCGAGCCGGAGACACCGGCATCCACCCGCGCCTGGCCGCACGAGCGCGCCACGTCGTGTCGGAGAACGCACGGGTGCTGCACTTCGCACAACGGCTCGGCGAGGGTGACCTAGAGGGCTGCGGCGCGCTGATGAACGCGTCCCACGCGTCTCTGCGCGATCTGTTCCAGGTCTCCGTTCCCGAGGTCGATCGGCTAGTGGAGCGCCTGCGCGCCAAGGGAGCGCTCGGCGCCCGGCTCACCGGCGGAGGCTTCGGAGGCGCCGTTGTCGCCCTCTGGTGATGCACCGAGAGCACGACTCTGTCGTGTCAGTCGTCGGGGTGCGGGCGCCACCGACTGGCCTCGACGTCTGCGTCATCTCTCGAGAAGTACACGGTCACCGACGGCCAATAGCCCTCGCCGGTCACGTCCGTGTGCAGGATGAGGTCCACGACGATGGCGTCGCCCAGGCCGGCGACCTCGTCTGCAACTCTCCTGAGCAACCGAGGGACATCGTCCATGCCCGGCCCGTAGGGATTCGTGAGCGAGAAGTGCTCGGTCGTGTACCGACCCGGCTCGGGGCGGTCCGCATCTCCGGTCATATCCGCGGCCGATGGTGGCACGGGGAGAGCTTCCTGACGCAGCTAGGCGTCCGCATCGCATCGAGGGCGGGCATGGTTCTCGCCCGTCGAAGCCCGGCCAGTGCCAGCTCTTCGGATGAGTACACCCCGAGCAGCGTGTCGTCGGTCACGCCGAGGGCAAGGTCGCGGCTGTGCCAGAGGAGGTAGACGCGGCTGTCTGGCTCGCTGTCCGTCATGCATCCCAGTTGTCGCGCTGGGTGAACTCCGTCCCCGTGGAGAAGTACCGATCGATGTACTCGTGCGGCGGGAGGTCGCTCTGCCGGATGAGCGAGAACACCTCGATCGCGTCCTCGTCGGGCAGCTCGTCCATCCCGTAGCACTGGGTGAAGGCCAGAGCGACTCCGCCGATGTTGTCGGCGTACTCCCGTGCATCTCTCAGTGCTCGTCTTTGCGCGACGTCCATGTCGTTCGTCTGCCAGAACGTAATCCGCTCCTCGTAGAGGTAGCCGTCATTCACCACGATGCAGCGCACGCAGCAGGCGACGATCCGCGGGCCATCTGTCGCGTTGTGGGGAACCACGGGACGGGCTCGCGTCCTGAGGTCGTCGCGAAGCGGTCTTGACCCGAGAACCACGATGCGGTGACGCTGGCACACGGTCCTCCCGGGGTTCCCATCCACTGCGGTCAGCGGCTCGCCACCCACCGGGCACCGCTCGTACACCTCATCGCCCTGCCAGAAGTTGAAGTAGGTGGGGCGGCGCCGCTCGAGGATGCGCACGAGCTCGAACGCCTCCTGGTTGATCGGGCTGTCCACTCGGGTCAGCTCGGATTGCGCCCACACCTCGTAGGCGCGAGAGTCGAGCTCGAGCGCATCCACCGCGCCGTAGGCAGTCCGCCAGTTGGCCACCGCATCGACCTCGAGTTGCGTCAACCCGAGATGCGTGGGTTCGACCTCGCCCTCGCAGATCAGGCAGAAGATCGGGTTCCGCGCGAACCCACCCATGGTCATGAGCATCAGGGCCGATCCCCCGCAGTCGCAGAGCTCACTCGCCGGGGTCGGCGACGGGTCGCGCAGCCGGGAGAAGTCAACCGGGTTCATCGTCTCCTCCGGGCTTCACGGTCTGGGGTCTCGGACCGATCACCCGGCTCATTGTGGAGCGAGGACGGGCGCGGTGCCGCCGGGTCGTGTGGCTAGCCTTCGGAGCCGTGGCGGCCACGGCGGAACGACGGCTCGACGGGGACAAGGCTCAGCGGATCGTCGAGGCGATGCGGCGGTCGGTCGCGCAGCGGGGCGTCGCCGGGTCGACGTTCGATCACGTCGCCCGTGAGGCGGGCGTCTCGCGCGGCCTGCTGCACTACTACTTCGGCACGAAGGAGCGGCTGCTCGCGGAGGTTTGTCGCCGCGACTGCGACCTGCGGATGGCCGCGCTCGACGAGCAGCTCGGCCAGGCGACGACGCCGGAGCAGGTGTTCGAGCGGCTCGTCGCGTCGCTCGAGGACATCGTCGGCGACGAGCCCGAGTTCCTCACGCTCATCTTCGAGCTGTTCACGCTCGGGCGGCGCAACGACGAGCTGGCCGGCGAGTTCACCGACCTCGTGCGCCGCACGCGCGATCACTTCGCAGCGCTGCTCGCCGCCAAGCAGGACGAGGGCGTGCTGCACCTCTCCGCGTCTCCCGACGCGCTCGCCGACGTGCTCTTCGCGCTCGCCGACGGCCTCGCGATGCGGATGCTCTCCGAGCCCGAGCGCGACTGGGCGCCCACGATCGCCGCGTCGGTGACCGCGGTCCGACCGCTGCTCGACCAGCGATGACCGACCTGCGCGCGGCCCTCGCCGAGGTCCGCGCGCTGGCAGCCGACACGCGGTTGCGGTCGCGGTTCGACGTCGCCGTCGGGCGGGTCGCCGAGTGGCGCTACGCCGACAGCTACTCGGCACCGCACCGGCCGGAGCCGTGGCACGCCGAGCGCGCGAACCGCAAGGGCGGCTGGCGGGCCGGGCCGCCGAGCGACGAGCATGGCGACGCGCTGCGGATCGGCTTCGACTCCGCCGGGCGGCCGGTTGCCGTCGATCGGGTGTGGCGCGGCGAGAGCGACATGGTCTTCGAGGTCTGGGAGCACGACCACGACCGCTGGGTGCTCTTCGCGCGCGACGGGGGCGACGAGAAGGTCTCGCTGCTCTTCGGCGCGCCGGACCGCGTCGCGCTCGTGGTCTCGGCGGCGGGGCGCGGCGACGACCTGGAGGTCGAGCGGATCACCTGGGACGGTGACGTCGCCGTCCGCGGCGACCGCGCGAGCGCGGCGGTGACCGGCTGGCCGAGCGCACACGCGTGGCGCGCGGAGGTCGATGGCGACGGTCGGCTCGTCCGGATCCTCAACGAGGTCTCATCGGACGAGTTCCGCGACGACAACCGGCTGTCGGCCGAGAGCGTCGAGGACGGGCTGCTGGCCGCCCTCGACCTGGCGGCGACGATCGAGCCGGGCCGTCCGGGGTGGCAGGCGCGCTTCCACGCCCCGGCGACCTCCATGCGGCCGACCGATGAGCTCGTGGACGTGCTTGCCGCCGGCATCGCCGATGCGGTCGCTGCGGCGTACCGCGACGCCGCGATGCGTGAGACGTTCGTGATCGACCTGCGACCCGGCGGCCGCGAGGACGACAGCCGCGATCCGCTGCCGGGCGTCATCCGGATCGGGACGCGTCCGTTCCGCGACCGGATGCGGCGCTTCAGCTCGACGAACGGCGACGCGATCAGCCGGCTCGGCCAAGGCGTCGAGGACGGCACGGTCGCGCAGCGCGACCTGCGCGAGTTCTGCGACGACGAGACGCTCGCCGCGTGCCGGGAGATCAACGGGACGCTCGCGCCCGGGCGGCCGTTCGACGATCCCGAGGTCGAGCGTGCGCGGGAGGCGCTCGGTCTTCTCGGCGCAGCTCTCGCACGGTGGCTCAACCACGACACCGACTTCGCCGACACCGTCGAGCCGTTCCTCGTGCAGGTCCGCATCGGCCATCCGTTCGGAGGCCGTGACCCGGACGTCGACTCCATGCACGCCGTTGACGCCGACGCCGTCGCTGCGTGGCGCGCATCGTTGCGGTCAGAGGTCGCGCCTGACGACGCGCGGCCGCCCGAGGCCTCGGTCGAGGAGGCGCGGCACGATCGCGCCGCTCTGGAGCGATGGCTCGCGCGGCGCGGACTCGGCGAGCACGCGCACCGCATCGCGTACGAGGTCGCGCGCCCCGTCCTCCGGCTCCTGCCGTCGGCAGGTGCGCGCAGCCGCATCGGCGGGCCGCCGCTCCTGCCGCCGGGCGAGCCGTGGCCGGACGCGGCAGGCCGCCCGCTCACCTTCCTCGCCGCGCTCGACCTGTCCGAGCTCCCGGCGGAGGAGCTCCCCGACGAGGGGTGGCTGCTGTTCTTCGCCAACCTCGACTTCGAGGGCGACGAGGGCGACTTCGAGGGAGAGCCGACGCCCAACGAGGAGGGCGCACCCGCGCGCGTCCTGCCCGTACCGCCGGGCGCCGAGCCGGTCGAGGCCGCGCCGCGCGGCCAGCCGTTCGGGCACCGTGCGGTGGCCCCGGTCGAACAGCTCCTGCTGCCCGACGACATCGAGGCGCCGGGACGCGCCGGGCTGGACCCGGCAGCGGCGCACGCCTACGAGGAGATCGCGTCGTTGCTGCGGTACGGCACGGAGGACCAGATGCTCGGTCACGACCACTGGGTGCTCGGCGTCGCCAGCGGCGCGCAGGGCTACCAGGCGCAGGAGGAGGTCCAGCTGCTCTTCGTCGGCGCCGACGACGAGCTCGACTTCATGTTCGCCGACGGCGGCCCGGTCTGGTTCTCCCTGTCGCGGGAAGCTCTGGCCGCGCGCGACTGGTCGGCCGTCGTCGCCGAGGCCGACAGCGGCTAGATCCGGCCGTGTGATGCGGTTCACACCCAGGCCCGCCGCTCCTGGGCATGGTCCTGACTGGCCAGCCAGCCAGTTTCGGGAGGACGTGTCGCGTGCAGGGGTTCATGGTCAGGCTCGACGGGATGCTCCGGCGTCGCCGGTGGTGGGTGCTCGGCGCCTGGGTCGTCGCGCTGGCGGTGGCGGTCCCGTTCGCCGCCAAGCAGTCCGACCACCTCACCGGAGGCGGCTACGGCGTCCCGGGCTCGCAGTCGCAGACCGTGGAGGAGGCGATCGACGCGGACTACGAGGCGGCCGGCCGCGCGCCGCTCGCCGCGGTGCTCGTGCCGAAGGAGGGTGCGTCGCTGAGGCGCGACCTCGAGACCGTTCGCCGCGCCGTCCGCGCCGAGCCGCGCGTCGCGATCCGCCGGGACGTCCTGCGCCGCGCCCGCGCCGCTGCCGAGGCCGAGCCAAGGCGCACCCTGGTCGTGCCGCTCGCGGTCGCCGAGAAGGAGCAGGACGCGATCGACATCACCGGCAGCCTGCGCGAGCGCCTCGGCCTCGCCGAGGAGGAGGGCCGCCCCGGCGTCCACCTCGTCGGCCAGACCGCGCTGTGGTCGCGCATGCAGGAGGTCGCCAAGGAGGACGTCGAGAAGGCCGAGCGCTCCGGCTTCCCGATCGTCGCGCTGATCCTGCTCGTCGTCTTCGGCTCGCTCGCCGCGGCGTCGCTGCCGCTGGCGCTCGGCTTCGTCTCGGTCGTCGTCACCGGCGGGCTCATCTACGCGCTGTCGCGCACGATGGAGATGAGCGTCTTCGTCACGAACATGGCGTCGATGATCGGCATCGGCGTGGCGGTCGACTACTCCCTGTTCGTCCTCGCCCGTTACCGCGAGGAGATCCGCGCCGGCCGCGGCCCGGACCAGGCGCGCGCCGCGGCGCTGGCGACCTCCGGCGTCGCCGTGCTCTTCTCCGGCGTGACCGTCGCGCTGTCGCTCGCCGGGCTCTTCCTCATCGACACGACCGCGCTGCGCTCGATGGCGATCGGGGCGATCCTCGTCGTCGGCGTCGCGATGCTCGCCAGCGCGACGCTCCTGCCGGTGCTCATCTCGCTGCTCGGCAAGCGCGCGTGGGCGCGCGGTCGCTTCTTCAGCCGCTTCCGGATGCGCCAGGGCCGCGGCGACGCGTTCTGGGCGCGGTGGACGACGCGCGTGATGAAGCGACCGGTCCTCTCGATCGTCGCCGCGTCCGCCGTGCTACTCGCGCTCGCCGCACAGGCGCTCGACATGCAGACGACGAACGGGGCGTTGCGGCAGCTCGATCCCTCCGACGAGACGCGCAAGGGCTTCGAAGCCGCGGCCGACGTGAGCGGACCCGGCGCGAGCTCTCCCGTGAAGGTGCTGGCGAACTTCGACAACGGCTCGGTGAGGAGCGATGACAATCGCGCGGTCCTCGCAGACATCCGTTCCGCACTTCGGCGGGATCGGGCAGTGGCTCGCGTCACGCAGACGACGCCCGGCGACAACGGCCGCAGCGCCCTCGTGCTCGCCGAGCTTGAGACCGACGGCGAGGCCGAGGCCGCGAAGGACGCCGTCTACCGGCTGCGCGAGACGCTTCCCCGCGCGGCCGGTGAGAGCGTCACCGTCTCCGTCGGCGGCACGACCGCACAGCAGGAGGACTTCCGCGACACGGTCTCCGGTTCGATGTGGAAGATCCTGCTGTTCGTCCTCGGCCTGTCGTACCTCGTGCTGCTCGTCCTCCTGCGCAGCGCAGTGCTGCCGCTCAAAGCGGTCGTGATGAACCTGCTCAGCGTGGGCGCCGCGTACGGCGTGCTGAAGCTCGCCTTCGGCGAGGTCGACGCGATCACGCCGCCGCTCGTGCTCGCCGTGGTGTTCGGGCTCTCGATGGACTACGAGGTGTTCCTGCTCAGCCGCATCCGCGAGCGCTACAACGCGACCGGCGACACGCGCCGCGCGGTCGCCGAGGGTCTGTCGACGAGCGCGCGCACGATCACGAGCGCGGCGCTCATCATGGTCGGCGTCTTCATGACGTTCGTGCTGACCGGCCTGCCGTCGATTCAGCAGATCGGCCTCGGGAGCGCGGTCGCGATCGCGGTCGACGCGACGATCGTCCGCCTCGTGCTCGTGCCCGCCGCGATGGAGCTGCTGGGCAAGTGGAACTGGTGGCTCCCGGCGCCGCTCGCGCGGGTGCTTCCCGACGGCAACCTGGAGGAGCTGCGGCTCCCCGCCGCGGGCGCTCGCGCCTGAGCTAGCCGAAGACCTTCGGGAGGCGCAGCAGGAGCCGCAGGTCGCCCTTCGGCCGGACCTTGCGCGTGAGCATGAGCCTGCGCGGATCGACGCGGGCCGAGCCGAGGTCGACGAAGTCCTCGAACGTGCTGCGCAGCTGCAGCGTCGGCTTGGGGTGCGCGCCGCGCTCGGCTCGCGTGCTGCCGTTGTCGAGGACGAGGTGCCACGGCTCGTGGTCGGTGAACGCCCACTCGAGGACGGTCCCCGGCTTGACCGCCTCGCCGTCGGCTCCGCGGGCCATCTGGTCGAAGAGGATCTCGGTGGCCTCGGCGACCGGCCCCTTGTAGTTGTGCTTCGGACCGAGGTAGCCGGCCTTCA
>CADCVT010000264.1 GCA_902806215.1 uncultured Solirubrobacteraceae bacterium
CGGCGCGCGGCCTGCGCGAGGTCGAAGCGCGAGGTCTGCGTCGGGAAGAGGTCGGTGACGTGCCGCGCGATGAGCGCGCCGGTCGCCGTCATGCCGATGAAGATCGGGCCGGTCCAGTTGCGGATCGCCGCCGCGGTCTTCTCGCCCAGCGCGGTGTGCGCCTCGTCGCAGATGACGACCGTGTAGGCCGACGAGATGTTGCCGGCGTTGCGGACGAACCACTGGTACGTCTCGACCGTGACCGGGCCGTTGGCGGCGTCCTGGTCGCCGAGCATCGGCCCGCGGACGCGATCGCGGTAGCCGCGCGTGCGCAGCTCCTCGTTGAACTGGTCGACGAGGTTGCGGCGGTGGGTGAGGATGAGGATCCCGCCCGTGCGCGACGCGTCGACGAAGCCCATCGCCGCGACGGTCTTGCCGGCGCCGGTGGCGTGCTCGAACCAGAAGCGCTTGTGCGCGTTGGGGTCCTCGGGCGCCTCGCCGACGTCCTCCTCGCCGAGCTCGAGCTCGGCGGCCGCGTCGTAGTCGAGCGGCTCCTCGTCCTCGGCGACGTCCTCCTCGAGGATCGCCTCCGCCTCGGCGGCGGTCTCGTCCGAGTCGTCGGAGTCCGCGTCGGGATCGACGTCGGAGTCGAGGTCGACGTCGGCGTCGTCGTCGAGGACCGGGTCGGCGGCGGGCGCGCCGTTGGTCGGGCCGGCCACGACGGGCTCGGGAGCGGCGGCGGCGACGGGGGTGCCGTTCGACGACGGCGGCGCGTTGCGCTGCTGGTCGGCGAGCAGCGCGGTGAGCGTTCCGGAGAGCGCGTCGACCTGATGCGGGTTGAGCGACGTGCCGTCGGCGAGCTTGGGCTCGTCGTCGGAGAGCACGCGCTCGAGGCCGAGCAGCATCGAGTAGCGGCGGCGCCACTCGGTCGACGGCACCTTGGCGCCCGCCTCGAGCTCGGTGACGGCGGCGTCGAGCGCGTTGCGGCGCGGGGTGCCCGGCGCGAGCGCCTGGGCGGGGTCCTCCTCGGGCATGAGGAAGCGCTCGCGCACGAGCTCCTCGGCGCGCGAGATCGTCTTCTCATCCGGAAGGGGTGCGGCCGTTGCGGCCGCTGGCGTGCGATCCGCCATAGCTGGCTCGATTCGAAAGGACAGGTGAGGTCGAGGCGAACGTGCGTGTGCAGCTGTCGCACCAACGACCGGGCGGCTCCGCGATCGGAGCCTGGGCGTAGAGGCCTCCCTTTTGGCCCTCTACTGCCCGCGAGTCTAGCGCACCGCCGGACGTCTGCCACTCTCTTGGCCATGCGTCGTACAGCGTGGATCCTCGCGGCGGCCGCGCTCGTCGCGGTGCTGGTCGTCGGCATCCTGCAGGGAAGCGGTGCGACGGAGAAGACGCCGGACTTCGACCTCGCGGATGCCAAGCGCACACTCGCCGGGGCGCCCGGCCCGCTCGCCGCGCTGCACGGCCGGTCCAACGTCATCGAGCCCGACGGGGGCGTCGCGCAGTACGAGGCGATGCTCCGCCAGGTCCGGGGATATCCGGTGGTCGTCAACGCCTGGGCGACCTGGTGCGGACCGTGCAAGCTCGAGTTCCCGATCTTCCAGCAGGTGAGCACGAAGCTCGGCAAGCGGGTGGCGTTCTTCGGGCTCAACGTGTCCGACAACCGGGCGAAGGCCGACGAGTTCCTACGCGAGCGGCCGGTCCCGTACCCGAGCCTCGAGGACGGCGACACGCGCATCGTCCAGGACGTCGGCTGGAGCGGTGGCCTGCCGCTCACCATCTTCTACGACCGCAACGGCAAGAAGTTCGTCCACCAGGGCGGCTACACGACGCAGGCGGACCTCATCCGCGACATCGAGCGCTACGCCGGTGCCTGAGGTCCGCGTCGACCCGCTGACGGGGCTCAAGACGATCGTCGCGGCGGAGCGGGCCACCCGCCCCGGCGCCGGCCTGACCGCCGAGCCCGCAGCCCCGATCGACGTCGAGAACGATCCGTTCGCCGAGGGCCACGAGGACCGCACGCCGCCCGAGGTCCACGCCGTGCGCGACGAGGGCGGAGCGGACACGCCGGGCTGGCGGGTGCGGGTCGTGCCGAACCTCTACCCGGCGCTCGACGCCGAGAGCCCGGTACCCCAACGCGACGCAAGCCCCGACCTCTTCTCCGCGACCGCCGCCACCGGCGCGCACGAGGTCATCGTCAACGCACCCGACAGCGTCACGTCGCTGGCCGACCTCGAGGCCGACCAGGTCGCACTGGCCGCGGACGTGTGGCGCGAGCGCATGCGCGAGCACGCGGGGTCCGCGTACGTCCACCTGCTCGTCAACGAGCGGCGCGAGGCCGGCGCGTCGCTGCCGCACACCCACGCGCAGCTCTACGCGCTCGACTTCGTCCCCGCTCAGGTCGCCCGCGAGCGCGAGCGCTTCGGCGCGTACGCGACGCGGACGATGGGCGGGAACCTGCTCGCCGACCTCGTCCAGGACGAGGTCCGCCGGCGCGAGCGGATCGTCGCCATCGACGACGAGGCGGTGCTCATGGCGCCGTACGGCGCGCGGCTGCCCTACCAGCTCATGCTCGCACCGCGGACGCCGCGGCCGCGCTTCGAGGACGACGGACCCACCGGCGCGCGCCTCCTGCACGAGGGCCTGCGCCGCCTGCGCGCGCATCTCGGCGCCTCGCCGCCGCTGAACCTCTGGGTCCGCACCGCGCCCCGTGGCGCCGAGCACTTCGCCTGGCGGATCGACGTGCTGCCCCGGCTGACCCACCTCGCCGGCCTCGAGCTCGGCACCGGCGTGCACCTCAACGTCGTCTCGCCCGAACGAGCAGCATCTGAACTGCGTGATGTGACGCCGCGGTGATCCTCGTCGCGCTGGCGATCGTCGCGTCGACGGCGATCGGCGTCGGCGCCGAGCGGCGTTACGGGGAGCGGGCCCAGTGCTGGTCGCACCGCTCGATCGGCGTGCTGCTGTGGACCGTGCTGCCGTTCGTCACGTTCTTCGTGCTCGCGCGGCTCGAGCTCGACGCCGGCGTCGGCGCCGGGCTCGTCCTCGCGTACGTCGAGCTGGCCGTCGTCGGGACGCTCGCGTATCTCGTCGGCTCGCGGCTGCTCGGGCTGCGGCGCGAGCAGACCGGCGCGCTCATCGTCGTCGTCGTCCTGGCGAACACCGGCTACCTCGGGATCCCCCTGTGCGCGGCGCTGCTCGGCAGCGACGACCTCGGCCCCGCGATCGCGTTCGACACCGTCGTCAGCGGGCCGATGTTCTATGGCGTCGGGTTCGCCATCGGCGCGGCGTTCGGGACCGCCGCGGGCGACACGCCGACCGAGCGCCTGCGCTCGTTCCTGCGCAACCCGCCGCTGCTCGCGGTGGTGGCGGCGCTGATCGCACCCGACGTGCTCGCGCCCGACGTCCTCGTCGACGCCGCCGAGATCCTCGCGTTCGCCGTTCTGCCGGTCGGGTTCTTCATCCTCGGCGTGAACCTCGCGGCGGAGGCCGAGGACGGGGCGTTCGCGTTCCCGCCGCCGTTCAGCCGCCCGGTCGCGGCGGCACTCGGGCTGCGCCTGGCGATCGCGCCGGCCCTCATGGTCGGCCTGTCAGCGCTCACCGTCGACGTGCCGGACTCCTACCTCGTGCAGGCCGCGATGCCGAGCGGGATCAACTCGCTCGTCATCGCGCACGCCTACGGCCTGGACCTCAAGATCACCGCCTCGGCGCTGGCGTGGACGACGGCGATCGTCATCGTCGCCGCGCTCGGCCTGTCGATCGTCTAGGCGTGGCAGCCTTCGCGTCCGTGCGCGCGGTCATCCAACGGGTCTCCTCCGCCTCGGTCACCGTCGAGGGCGAGCGCGTCGCCGCGATCGGCCCCGGGCTGCTCGTCCTGCTCGGGATCACCCACGACGACGACGAGGCGCTCGCCGACAAGGTCGCCCAGAAGATCCGCGCGCTGCGGATCTTCGCGGACGCCGACGGCCGCATGAACGAGCCGCTCGGCGACCGCGAGGTCATCGTCGTCAGCCAGTTCACGCTGTACGGCGACGCCCGCAAGGGCAACCGCCCGAGCTACGTCGACGCGGCGCGTCCCGAGCACGCCGAGCCGCTGTACGAGCGGGTCCGCGCGGCGCTCGGCGCGCAGGGCGGCGTCTTCGGCGCGAACATGGCCGTCGAGCTCGTCAACGACGGACCAGTGACCATACTTTTCGACTTCCCGTCCTCGCAAGCTCGGACAACCGTCGACAGAACTTGGATATGACACCGACCGACAGATTCGTCACCCGCTTCGCCGCCGAACCGCCGCAGGACCCGCTGCCCTACGGCCGCTGGGCCGAGCGCCTGCAGGAGGAGATCCTCGCCGCCTTCCTGAAGATCGACGACGAGGGCGAGGACGTCGGCGAGCCGGGCGAGATCGTCTGGCACCCCGATCGCACGTGGGACGGGCGGACGTACGTCCCCGCCACGAGCCGCACGACCACCGGGCTCGACCTCTACGGCTACGTCTCCTTCGCGCCCGCGACCGAGGAGCACGAGCCGAGCGACTTCTTCGCGACCGCCGACTTCGCCACCGAGACCGCCGAGCAGAACCCGGAGTGGAAGCTCGACGTCAACGACGAGGTCCTCGGCGGCTGGCGCGGCGAGGACGGCAACGTCGCGGCGATGACGCTGGTATGGGGTCGCCCGCTCGTCTCCGGCGGCGCGATCGTCACCGCCGAGCTCGCCGACCTCGCGGTCGACCAGTGCACGCTGATCGAGGACCGCTTCACCCTCATCGCGCCCGACGACTACCGCGGCGACACGCTGCACGTGAAGCTCTGGGACGCGCGCGGGGACCGGCTGGCGGTGGAGAGCCTCTACGAATGATGGACGTCGAGTCCGCCATCCGCACCCGGCGGACCCACAAGGCCTACGGCGACGAACCGGTCGACGAGGCCACCCTGCGCGAGCTGTTCGACCTCGCGCGCTGGGCCCCGAACCACCACCTCACGAACCCGTGGCGCTTCCGCGTGCTCGGCCCCGCCGCGCTCGAGCGGCTCATGGCAGCCGCCGACGCCGACAAGCCCGGCTCGGGGACGAAGCTGTGCCGTGCCCCGACGCTCGTCGTGGTCAGCGCGATCCTCACCGACGACGAGACCGAGCGCGAGGAGGACCTGCTCGCGGCCGGATGCGCGGCGTACGTCCTGCTCCTCGGCGCGCACGCGCGCGGCCTCGCGAACTACTGGCGGACGCCCGCCGTGCTGCGCACCGAGCAGGGCCGCGAGGCCCTCAGGCTCGGTCCCGACGAGCACCCGATCGGGCTCATCCACCTGGGCCCGAGGCGGCAGGAGCAGCCTCCGCCCGAGCGCGCCCCGGTCGACGCCATCGCGGTCTGGCTCGACTGATTGGGAGTCACCACGGCGGGTTAGCGCCAACTTCGCATTCACGCCCGTACACTCCCTAACGCTTTTTGGAGAGGAATCGCCGGGCACCGAGGGGAAGTAGACGCCTCAGGGGCCGGCTTCCACGAGGAGGATCTACATGCAGTTCATCCTGAAGCGCCTGCTGCTGCTCGCAGCGGCGCTCACGTTGTCCGTCGGCGTCGCCGCGTGCGGCGGCGACGACGAGAACACATCCGAGGGGCCGAAGGCCGGCGGTGGCGACAAGACGGAGATCCAAGAGGGTGGCGAGCTCACCTTCAACTACCCGTCGTTCCCCGACTTCCTGGATCCTGCGCTGGCGTACACCGTCGCCGGCTGGCAGGCCATCGTCCCGACCTACACGTCGCTCACGACCTACCGCCGTGAGGAGGGCGCCGGCGGCGCCCAGCTGATCCCGGGCCTCATCGAGGCGCTTCCGGAGGTCAGCGAGGACGGCAAGACCTACACCATGAAGATGCGCAAGGACCAGAAGTACTCGGACGGCTCGCCGGTCAAGGCCAGCGACTTCGAGCACTCGGTCAAGCGCCTGATCACCCTCGAGTCGGGTGGCGCGTCGTTCTTCACGTCGACGATCTCCGGTGCCGAGGAGTACCAGAAGGCCGGCAAGGCCAAGGGCGACATCAAGGGCATCGAGGCCGACGACCAGACCGGCGAGATCACCGTCGAGCTGAACGATCCCAACGGCCAGTTCCCGTTCATCCTGTCGATGCCGTTCTCGGCTCCCGTCCCGGGTGACACGCCGTTCGAGGTCCTGACGAAGAACCCGCCCCCGGGCACCGGACCGCTCAAGATCACGAGCGTCGAGGGCTCGCGCCGGTTCGTGATGGAGAAGAACGAGAACTACGTCGAGATCCCCGGCCTCAAGCCGGCGAAGGTCGACAAGATCACGGTCAACGTCGTCAAGAACAACGAGCGCTCCATTCGCGACGTGCTGCAGAACAAGGCCGACTGGATGGACGACCCGAGCGCCGGCGACGCGCTCCGCGAGTTCAAGACCAAGGGCAAGGAGCGCTACGAGGAGCCGGTCACGAACTCCACGTACTACTTCTTCCTCAACCAGAAGCACAAGCCGTTCGACAACCCCGAGGTGCGCAAGGCGGTCCACTACGCGATCGACAAGCGCGCGCTCGCGCGTCTGTTCGGTGGCCAGCTGGAGCCGGGCTGCAACTTCCTGCCGCCGGGCATGCAGGGCTACGAGAAGATCGAGGACTGCCCGTTCGGCGATCCCAACGCTGCGCCTGACGTCGAGAAGGCCAAGCAGATCATCAAGGACGAGGGCGTTGCCGGCCAGAAGGTCAAGGTCTGGGGCAACACCGAGGAGCAGACGAAGATCGTCACGGAGTACCTGGCCGACGTCCTGAACGACATCGGCTTCAAGGCCACCCCGCAGATCGTCGACGGCGAGGTCTACTTCCAGACCATCGGCGCGCAGAAGACCAAGGCGCAGGCAGGCTTCGCGAACTGGTTCCAGGACTATCCGCACCCGGCGAACTTCATGTTCCTCACGGACCCGCGGACGATCCAGGAGACGAACAACCAGAACTTCGGGAACGTCAACGATCCGGCGATCCAGAAGGAGCTCGAGCGTCTCGAGAAGCTCGACCTCAGCGAGGCGGCCGAGGGCTACGCCGCGCTCGACCGCAAGCTCGTCGAGAACGCGGACGTCATTCCGTACGGTCACCGGAAGCTCCCGGTGTTCACGTCGGAGCGCATCGCGTTCGACGAGAAGCTGTTCCACCCGGTCCTTCAGACGGACTTCACGACGTTCGCTCTGAAGAAGTAGTCACAGGGCACTAACGTGCGCGGGGCGGGGCGTTGCGCCTCGCCCCGCTCACAGCCCTACTCTTCGCGGCAGCACCGCGCGCATGGCCACCGAACCTCTCAACCCGCCGCAGCCCGCACAGGGCGGAGCCGTCGCCGAAGCCGAGCTCGACGGCAACGTCGTCGACACCTCCGCGGCCGGCATTAGCCCGTGGGGTCTCGCCCGCCGGCGCCTGAAGCGCAACAAGGTCTCGCTCGCCTTCGGGCTCCTTTTCGTCCTGCTCGTCCTGTCCGCCATCGCGGCGCCGTTCTGGGCGAACAACGTCGCGAACACGACGCCTTCGAAGAACAACATCTCCGACGTCATCACGGTCAACGGCGAGGAGCGCCAGGTCGTCGACTTCGACGGCGTGCCGGTGGGCCCGACGTTCCAGAAGAAGTACTTCCTCGGCGCCGACGGCAACGGCCGCGACACGATGGTCCGGCTCCTGTACGGCGCCCGGAACTCCCTCTTCATCGGCATCACCGCGACGCTGATCACGCTCGCGCTCGCGGTGATCCTCGGCCTGCTCGCCGGCTTCTTCCGCGGCTGGACGGACGCGGTGATCTCCCGCGGCCTCGACGTCCTGTGGGCGTTCCCCGTGCTGCTCCTCGCGGTCGCCCTCGGCGTCTCGCTCGCGGTCGGCGGCCTGACCATCCCGCTGATCGGTGTCAAGATCCAATCCGGGTCCTTGTGGATCCCGACGCTCATCATCGGCGTGGTCAACGTCGTGTACCTCGCGCGTCCGATCCGCGGCCAGGTGCTCGCGCTGCGCGAGAAGGAGTTCGTCGAGGCGGCGCGCGCCCAGGGCTCTGGCAACCTCCGCATCATGTTCACCGAGCTGCTGCCGAACCTCGCGTCGACGCTGCTCGTGTTCTTCCCGCTCATCGTCGCCAACGCGATCCTGCTCGAGGCGGCGCTGTCGTTCCTCGGTGCCGGGGTGCAGGCGCCCGCTCCCTCGTGGGGGACGATGATCTCCGACGGGTTGAACCTGCTCATCGGCGCGCCGCACCTGACCCTCGCTCCGGGCATCATGCTCGTGCTCACGGTCCTGTCGCTGAACATCTTCGGCGAGGGCGTGCGCGACGCGCTCGACCCGCGCGCGAAGCTGAAGATCAAGGGCTAGGCGATGGGCACCTTCATCGTCCGCAGGCTCCTCGGCATGACGTTCGTCATGTTCGTCGTGAGCGTCCTGACCTACCTCATCTTCTTCAAGATGCCCAGCGGCGATCCCGCCGTCCGGCTTGCGGGCAAGCAGCCGACGGCGAGCACGATCGAGGCGATCAACCGGGAGTGGGGCTTCAACGACCCGTTCTACGTCCAGTACGGGAACATGATCGAGAAGCTCTTCACGGGCGACCTGATCTCGTACGACCGACGCGAGGACGTCGTCGAGCGCATCATCGACGGGGCGCCGCGCACGTTCTCGCTGGCCATCGGCGCCGCGATCATCTTCCTGATCCTCGGCGTCGCCCTGGGGCTGTTCAGCGCCGTCCGCGCGGGCGGCTTCAACGACCGGCTGGTCACGGTGCTCGCGCTCATCGGCATCTCGATCCCCGTCTTCCTGCTCGGCGCGCTGATGAACTACTACATCGGCTACAAGCTCGACTGGCTGCCGGCGGGCGGCTACGTCACGATCGAGGAGGGCGGCCTCTGGGAGTGGTTCAAGCACCTGCTGATGCCGTGGACCGCGCTCGCGGTGCTCTTCATCGGCGTGTACTCGCGCGTGGTCAGATCGAGCGTGCTCGACACGATCAACGACGACTACGTGCGCACCGCGCGCGCGAAGGGCCTGAGCGAGCGCGACGTGCTCTTCCGTCACGTGCTGCGCAACTCGATGATCCCCGTGGTCACGCTGTGGGGCCTCGACTTCGGCTACATCATCGGTGGCGGCGCCATCCTCACCGAGAGCGTCTTCGACATCCAGGGGATCGGCAGCTACTTCTTCGAGTCGATCCAGCGCCTCGACGTCCCGCCGGTGCTCGCTGTCGTCCTGTTCGGCGCGTTCTTCATCGTGCTGCTCAACGCGATCGTCGACATCGTCTACGCGTTCCTCGACCCGAGGATCCGGCTCTCGTGAGCACACCCGAGACGCTGCTGCGGGTCGACAAGCTCAAGGTCGACTTCCGCACCGAGGACGGCGTCGTGCACGCGGTCGACGAGGTGTCGTTCGACCTGCACGCGGGCGAGGTGCTCGCCGTCGTCGGCGAGTCGGGCTCGGGCAAGTCGGTCACCGCGATGACGCTGCTCGGCCTGACCAAGGGTCCGAACAGCACGTTCGGCGGCTCGGCGAAGCTCCGCGGGCAGGAGCTCATCGACGCGTCCGAGGACGACCTGCGCAAGGTCCGCGGCAAGGAGATCTCGATGATCTTCCAGGACCCGATGACGTCGCTGAACCCGGTGCAGCGCATCGGCGACCAGATCGCCGAGCAGATCCAGGCCCACGAGAACGTCTCGGACGCCGAGGCCCGCGACCGCACGGTCGGGGTGCTCGAGCGCGTCGGGATCCCGCGGGCGCGCGAGCGCGTCGACAGCTACCCGCACGAGTTCTCCGGCGGCATGCGCCAGCGCGTGATGATCGCGATGGCGCTCTCGACCGACCCCGCCGTGCTCATCGCCGACGAGCCGACGACGGCGCTCGACGTGACGATCCAGGCGCAGATCCTGCGCGAGATGAGCGACCTGCGCGAGCGCACCGGCACCGCGATCATCCTCGTCACCCACGACCTCGGCGTCGTCGCCGACATCGCCGACCGCATCGCCGTCATGTACGCCGGGCGGATCGTCGAGACGGGGACGCTGGACGAGATCTTCTACGACCCGCAGCACCCGTACACGTGGGGCCTGCTGGGCTCGATCACCCGCATCGACAAGCCGCGGCCGGCGCGGCTGCCGTCGATCCCGGGTGCGCCGCCGTCGCTCATCAACCGGCCCGAGGGCTGCCACTTCCGGCCGCGCTGCCGGCACGAGTTCTCCGAGTGCACGAAGTTCCCCGAGCTCCATGCGCGCATCCCCGAGGCGCCCGGCCATGACGATCGCTGCTGGCTCGACGTGGACGAGAAGCGAGCCAAGCGGATCGTCGGCGAGGACCAGATCGGGCTCGAGATCGAGGGCGCGTCGGCGTGACCGGCGCGGTCAGCCTCGAGCAGGTCGAGCCGGGGGCGGAGGACCGGCCGGCGCTCATGCGCGCCGAGCACGTCAAGCAGTACTTCCCCGTCCGCAAGGGCCTGCTCAACCGGACCGCCGGCCACGTGCACGCCGTCGACGACGTGACGTTCGACCTCGCCGAGGGCGAGACGCTCGGCCTCGTCGGGGAGTCCGGCTGCGGCAAGACGACGCTGTCGCGCACGCTCATGCGGCTGCTCGAGCCGACCGACGGCACGATCACCTTCCAAGGCAAGGACATCTCGCACGCCGGGCGCGGCATGATGCGGCCGCTGCGCAAGGACATGCAGATGGTCTTCCAGGACCCGTTCGCGTCGCTCAACCCGCGCAAGCGGATCGGGCAGATCGTCGGCGCGCCGCTCGCCCTGCACGGCGTGCCCAAGAACGAGATGCGCAAGAAGACCGCCGAGCTCATGGAGCGCGTCGGCCTGTCGGGCGAGCACCTCAGCCGGTACCCGCACGAGTTCTCCGGCGGCCAGCGCCAGCGCATCGGCATCGCGCGGGCGCTCGCGCTCGAGCCGCGGCTCATCGTGCTCGACGAGCCGGTCTCGGCGCTCGACGTCTCGATCCAGGCGCAGATCGTGAACCTGCTCGAGGACCTGCAGGACGAGTTCGGCCTGACCTACCTCTTCGTCGCGCACGACCTCTCGGTCGTGCGGCACGTCTCGGACCGGATCGCGGTCATGTACCTGGGCAAGATCATGGAGCTCTCCCCGTCGGAGGAGCTCTACGTCAAGCCGATCCATCCGTACACCGCGGCGCTGCTGTCCGCGATCCCGGTGCCGGACCCGCTCCTCAACCGCAAGCGCGACCGGATCGTCGTCGGTGGAGAGCCGCCGTCGCCGGTCGACCCCCCGTCGGGCTGCGTGTTCCACACGCGCTGCCCGCGCGCCCGCGACCTGTGCAAGACCGAGGTGCCGCGGCTGAGCGAGTACCCAAAGGGCCACGTCGCGGCGTGCCACTACCCGCTGAACGTGACCGAGGACGAGGTGCGCGCCTCGACGAAGTCACGGCTCTCGCCGCTCTCGAGCGGCGACACGGCGCCCGAGCGCGTCGAGGACCCGGACGCGCCGCTGCGCTCCGGCGTCGCGGTCGACCTGTAGCCCGCTACAGCTGCGTCAGCAGCGCCTTGGCTCCGATCACGTCGGCGCCCTTCGCGCGGACGCGGCGGACGAGCTCGGCGTCGGAGGTGACGACGGTGAACCCGGGCTTCGCGCGCGCGGCGATGACGTCGTCGGCGTGGCCGGCGAACGAGACGAAGACGTGAACGGCCTGCAGCGTCTGCTCGCGGCCGTCGAACACGACGTCGATCGGCTCGCCGGTGCGCGCGGCGAGGTCGTCGAGCTCGTTGACGAGCCGCTGCATCGCGGCAGGCCGGTCGCGCCACCAGCCGTCGGGGCGCGAGCCCATCACGTTGTTGCCGTCGACGAGATAGCGAGGCACCGTCGCGGAGCGTAGACCCGCTCGCAGTCGACTAGCGCGTCCTGACGAGCGTGATCGTCCTCCTGATCGGCTTCTCGCGCGGCTGCGTGATCGTGAGCAGCCGCGTCCACGCATCGCCGGAAGCGCGACCGTACCGGCGAGCGCGGCGTCAGAACAACGATGCAAAAGGTCAACACCAACTGTGCATCAAGGACTCACTGTGTGGGTAGGAGCGCGCTGATGCCACGGACGGCACGCCTGCTTCCCCTCCTTATCCTCCTTCTGGTCGTGCTGACGACGGCCTCGCCCGCGTCGGCCGCAGCGCCGCTGAACGACGCGTTCGCCGCCGCGGAGCTGCTCGAGGGCGCGTCCGACACGGCGACCGGCACGACGGTGGAGTCGACGAAGGAGCCCGGCGAGCCGAACCACGCCGGCTACTCCAGTTCCCGGTCGGTCTGGTACCGCTGGGTCGCCCCGGGCGAGGGCGTCACGACGGTGTCGATCGAGGGCAGCGAGTACGCGACGACCGCGGCCGTGTACACCGGCCTGACCGTCGACGGGCTCACCCAGGCGGCCTCGGCCGACGGCTACAGCGGCAGCAGGCGCCTGCGCTTCACCGTGGTTCCCGGCCGGACGTACTTCATCGCGGTCGGCAGCCGGTACAGCACCGGCGGGGCCGTGGCCATCGCCCTCACGCACGGGCCGCGGGCGCCCAACGACGACCTCGCCCAGGCCACGGTGCTCACGGGCTCGAGCGCGACCGCGACCGGGTCGAACGTCGGCGCGACCCGCGAGCCGGGCGAGCCGAGCCACGGCTACGGCGCCGGGCGGTCGGTGTGGTGGACGTGGACGGCGCCCGCGGACGGCGGCGTCCTGGTCGACACCACCGCGAGCGGCATCGCCACCATGCTCGCCGCCTACACGGGAGCCACGGTCTCGGGCCTGGTCCGCGTGCCCACGTCCAGCAGCTCGTACGACCAGCGGGGTCGTCTGACGTTCCGCGCGGTCGCGGGCGTGACCTACCGGATCGTGGTGGACGGCGATGCCTACGGCACAGCGGAGGGCCCGGTCAGCCTCGCGCTGACGCTGTCGGATCCGCCGGCCAACGACGCCTTCGCGTCGGCGACCGACCTCGGTTCCGAGCGCACGGCGAGCGTCTCGGGGTCGACCCACGGCTCGGGCCTCGAGGAGGGCGAGCCCGCGCACGTCGGCCCGCGCGGCTCCGTCTGGTACTCGTGGACCGCGCCGTCGGACGGATCGCTGTCGATCGTCGCGAACCGCACGGCCCCGCCCGCCGTGGTCGCCTACACGGGGTCGCGCGTCAGCGAGCTCACCCGCCTCGTCGCGCAGACGGACTCGGCGAGGTACGGCCGCACGCGGGTGCGCGTGGAGGAGGGCGTCACGTACCGGATCGCCGTCGCCGAGGGGCCGGACAGCGAAGGCGCGACGGCGTTCGCGCTCACGCTGACGCTCGTCGATCGGCCCGCCAACGACGACTTCGCCGATGCGGAGACCCTCGAGGGCAGCTCCGACAGCGCGACCGGGACCACGGTGGCCGCGACACGCGAGGTCGGCGAGCCCTCGCACAGCTGGGCGTCCGGCAACTCAGCCTGGTTCGCATGGACGGCGCCGTCGGACGGGGCACTCAAGCTCGACACCGCGGGCAGCGGCTTCGCGACCGTGCTGGCGGTCTACACGGGCGACGCCCTGCCCGGCCTCGTGCGTCTCGACAGCCGCGTCTCGTACGGGACCCCGCGCGCGCGGATGACCCTCCGAGTCGTCGCGGGCACGAGCTACCGGATCGCGGTCGACGGCTACTACGGCGCGCACGGCGCGGTCCAGCTGTCGCTGGCGCTCGGGCCGCTGCCTCCCAACGACGACTTCGCGTCCGCCACCGAGCTCGCCTCCGAGGACGACGTCCTCGCGACCGGCACGAACGACGGTGCGTCGGTCGAGATCGGCGAGCCGTCCGTCTCCGTGGCGACGAACGCCCGGCAGACCGTCTGGTATCGCTGGACGGCGACGAAGCGCGGCTCGCTCACGATCCGCGCCGAGGGCGCCCCGGCCCCGTCGCTCGCGGCGTTCACCGGGACGCAGGTCGCCGGCCTGACCCGGGTGTCCAACCAGGCTCAGGACTACTCCGGCGGGCTCGAGCAGATCCGCGTCCGCGTCGAGGCCGGCGTCGAGTACCGGATCATGGTCTCGAGCCGGTCGGGCGAGACGGGCACGTTCAACCTGTCGCTCGAGGTCATCCCGCGGCCGCTCAACGACGACTTCGCCGACGCGCAGCTGCTGACCGGTCTGTCGGCCGACGCGGCGGGCACCAACCTCGGCGCGACGCAGGAGCCGGGCGAGCCCATCCACGAGGAGAACTACCGCGATCCGTCGGTCTGGTTCACCTGGACCGCGCCGGCGACGGTGGGCGTCACGCTCGACACCGCGGGCAGCACGTTCGACACCGTGGTCGCCGTCTACACCGGCGACAGCGTGGGGGCGCTCACGAGGGTGCCGTCGACGCCCGCGCGCAACACGACCCGGGTCAAGCGGCGGTTCCGCGCCGTCGCGGGCGTCACGTACCGGATCGCGGTCGACGGCGCGGGCGCCCGCCAGGGCGCGTACGTCCTCGCACTCCGCACGACGGCCCCGCCGGCCAACGACCACTTCGCCGCGGCCCAGGTCCTCGCGGGCACCGCGCCCGAGGCGACGGGCGACACGATCGCCGCAACGGGCGAAGGCCTCGAGCCGTCCGAGCACGGCGGCACCGCCGGCGCATCGGTCTGGTACCGCTGGACGGCCCCGAGCGACGGCGACCTGACCGTGTCGCTGCCCGTCAACGACTTCGCCGGGGTCCTCGGCGTGTACACGGGCACCGAGCTCGGCGCGCTGACGAAGCTCCCGAAGGCGAGCTGGGACACGGCCGGGTACCGGGTGACGAGCGGCCAGACCTACGCGATCGCCGTGCACGGCGGCACGACGGCTCTGCGTGGGGAGTTCTCGCTGCGCCTCCAGTTCACGCCGCCCCCGCCCAACGACCTCTTCGCCGACGCGCAGCAGATCGCCGCCGGTGTCCCGGCCGAGCGGGTCTCGAACGCCCGAGCGTCGCGCGAGACCGGCGAGCCCACCCATTGCTGCGGCAGCGGCGCGCGTTCGGTCTGGTACGCGTGGACCGCGCCCACCGGCGGCCGGGCGACGGTCGACCTCGCCGGCACGAGCTTCGACTGGGTCTCCGCGGTCTACACCGGTGACGCCGTCGGATCGCTCACGCGCGTCACGAGCGCCGACTACGACGCCCTGAGCTTCACGGCGACCGCCGGGACGACGTACCGGATCGCCGTCGACTCGTACAGCTCCGGGACGGGGCCGATCGACGTCAAGCTCGAGCTGACGCCGCCGCCGCCCAACGACGCGTTCGCGGACGCCGAGCTGCTCACCGGCCCGGCGCCGGTCGCCACCGGCGACACGGCCATCGCCACGCGCGAGGTCGGTGAGCCGTCGCACATGAGCAGCAAGCGGTCGATCTGGTACCGCTGGACGGCGACGTCCACGGGGCGCCTGAAGGTCGACCTCGGCACGAGCGCCTACGGCACGGTCGGCGCCGTGTACAGCGGCGAGACGCTCGCCACGCTCGTCAAGCTCGGCGAGGGCTCGCACCACGACGCGGTGTACGCCCCGGTGCGCGCGGGCGAGACCTACCGGATCGCCGTCGCATCGTGGGCGACGGAGCCCACGGGCCCGACCCGCATCGCGCTGACCCACGAGCCGGCGCCGCTCAACGACGACTTCGCCTCGCCCGCCACGCTGAGCGGGACGACGGCCGAGGCCACGGGCAGCACCACGACCGCCACGGCCGAGCCCGGCGAGCCTGAGCACCGAGGCCAGTCGGTCTGGTACGAGTGGACCGCCCCGGCCACGGGCCAGGCGACCATCGACATGACCGGCTCCGTCTGGAACCGGCGGGTGACCGTGTACACCGGTGACGCGCTCACCGGCCTGACGCGTGTCGGTGACGGCTACACGAGCGCGGTGTTCGCCGTGCGCACCGGCAAGACGTATCGCGTGGCCGTCGACCGCGACTCGATGTCGTCGATGGGCGGCACGGTGAAGATGAAGCTCGCGCTCACGCCGGCCCCGCCCAACGACGACTTCGGTGACGCGATCGAGCTCACGGGCGAGCAGGCCGCCGTCACCGCGTCGACCCGTCTGGCGACGACCGAGAGCGTTGAGCCTCCGATCACGAGCTGGGCCGCGGGCGGGAGCAGCATCTGGTACCGCTGGACGGCGCCCGCGAGCGGCCGCGCGACGATCGACCTCGCGGGTTCGGAGTACGGCTGGATGGCCTCGGTGTCCACGGGCGACGGCCTCGCCTCGCTGACGCGGGTGGCGCAGAGCGCCAACGTGCCCCTGTCGGTCCCGGTCACGGCGGGGCGGACGTACCGCATCGCCGTCGGCTCGTACTACTCCTACGGCGGATCCGTGAAGCTCGCCCTCGCGCTCCACAGGCCACCCGCCAACGACGACTTCGCCGACGCCGAGGTGCTCGAGGGACCGGACGACACGGCGACCGGCGACACGACGAACGCCACGCGGCAGGACGGCGAGCCGCGGTCGCATCACGACAGCTCCGGCGGCCCCTCGGTCTGGTACCGCTGGACGGCGCCGCGCGACGGCCGCGCGCTGCTCGACCTCACCGGCAGCACGTTGACGTGGGCCGCCGGCGTCTACACCGGCGACGGGCTCGGCTCGCTCGTCCGGGTGACCGGCGGCGACGCGCCGATCCAGATCCGGGCGCGCGCCGGCGTGACCTACCTCATCGCGATCGACTCGGCGGCCGGCGCGGGCGCGCCGCTGAAGCTCCGTCTGTCGATGATCGACGCTCCCGCCAACGACGACTTCGCGGACGCGACGGTGCTCAGGGGCCCCTTCGCCGAGGCAGCGGTGACGACGCTCTTCGCGACGACGGAGGGGAACGAGCCGTTCCACGGACCGACCGGCTCGCGGACCTCGGTCTGGTACCGCTGGCGCGCGCCTGCCTACGGCATGGTCACCGTCGAGGTCTCCGAGGCCGACTTCGCGCCCGCCGTCTCGGCGTACCGCGGAGACGCCCTCGACGCGCCGCTCGACGGCCAGGGCCGGGGCGTCGACGGCGAGCTGACGTTCCAGGCGTTCGCGGGCGTCGTCTACCGCATCGCCGTCGACAGCGTGGACGGCCGGACCGGAGCGGCCCGCCTGGCGCTCCGGATGCCGCGCGCTCCGCACGACGACATCGCGGACGCGCGCGAACTGTCCGGGACCTGGGTGGAAGCGAACGAGACCAACGCCGGCGCGACCGCCGAGGACGGCGAGCCCGCGCGAGCCGGGCGCCCGGCACGGTCGTCGGTCTGGTTCCGCTGGACGGCTCCGGTCGACGGGACACTCGACGCGCAGGGCTTCGCAACCGCCTCCGACTCGGTCCTCGGGATCTACACGGGCGGGAGCGTCCCGGACCTGAAGGAGGTCGCCGCGTACGGCGACGGCGGTGCGGTGAGCTTCATCAGAACGCCGGTGACCGCCGGCACGACGTACCTGATCGCCCTCGACTCGTCCGGTGACGACGATGGCCCGAGCCAGGGCCCCGTCGACCTCCGCCTCAACCTGGTGCCCGCCCCGCCGCCGGCAACGGAGCCGAAGGTCGTCACGACAACGCCGAGCGGCGACCCGAGGCCCGCGTCGCGGGCCATGCCCGCCCCGGTCGCTCCGTCCGCGCCGAAGCCGACGACGACGACCCCTGCGGCGCCGAAGCCCGCGCCCGCGCCCGCCGCCGCGCTGAAGGTGACGCTCGACGCCGGTCCTCAGTGGCTGCCCGACGTCCTCGCGCGCGGCGTCCGAGCCGACGCGACGTGCTCGCGCGCCTGCACGCTCGAGGCCACGGTCACCGTCGCCGGCGGCCAGGCCCGGGGCGCCTCCCGCATGGCGGCGACCGCGGTCCGCGCGGGCCGCGACTTCACCGTCCGGCTGAACGCCGCCGCCAAGAAGCGGCTGCGGACCCGTTCCGCGACGCTCGTCGTCACCGTCGTCGCGCGCAGCGGCGGCGAGACCGCCACGGCGACGCGACGCGTCACCCTTCGGCGCTGACGACCGTCCCGCTGACCTCGCCCATCGAGACGAGGCCGTGCCCGCCGCGCAGGACGACGGTGTCGCCGTCCTCGAGGAACGTCCGCTCGCCGCGCGTGGTCTCGATCGTGTCGCGCCCGCCCCAGCTCAGCTCGAGCAGGCTGCCGAGGCTGCCGCGGTCGGGCCCGGAGATCGTGCCCGACGCGAACAGGTCGCCCGCGCGGACGGTGGCGCCGTTGACGGTCATGTGGGCGAGCATCTGCGCGGCGTTCCAGTACAGGTGGCTCGCGTTCGTGCGGCTGACGACGGTGTCGTTGAGGATCACCTCGAGCGGCAGGTCGAGCGCCGACGGGGCGTCGACGCGCAGGTAGTCGAGCGGTGCCGGGTCCTGCTCGGGCCCGTCGACGAGGTAGGGCTCGAGCGCGTCGAAGGGGACGATCCACGGCGAGATCGACGTCGCGAACGACTTGCCCAGGAACGGCCCGAGCGGGACGTACTCCCAGCGCTGGATCGCGCGGGCGCTCCAGTCGTTGACGAGCACACAGCCGAAGAGGTGCTCGCGCGCGTCGTTCGCGTCGATCGGCGTTCCCAGCGCGGGGCCGTCGCCGCAGACGAAGCCGAGCTCGAGCTCGATGTCGAGCCGCGGCTCCGGGCCGAACGTGGGGGCGCCGCCGGGCTCGGCCGGCGGGCGCTGACCCATCGGCCGGCGGATCGGCGTGCCGCTGACGACGACCGTCCCGGCGCGGCCGTGGTAGCCGACGGGCAGGTGCTTCCAGTTGGGCAGCAGCGGCTCGGCGTCGGGGCGGAACATGCGGCCGACGTTCGAGGCGTGCTCGATCGACGCGTAGAAGTCGACGTAGTCGCCGACCTCGATCGGCAGGAGGGACTCGACGTGGCCGACCGCCGTCGCGTGCTCGGCGTGCAGGCCCTCCTCGATGAAGCGCACGAGCTCTTCGCGCACCTCGGTCCACGCCCCGCGACCGAGGGCGATGAACGCGTTGAGCGACGGCTGGGCGAACGTGCCGTCAGGCACCGACTGCAGACCGAGCGCGTCGAGGTCGATGGCGTAGTCGCCGACGCGGACCGCGGCGCGGGGGCTCCCGTCGCCGAAGCGCACGATCCCGTACGGGAGGTTCTCGACGCCGTAGCCGGGCTCAGGCACGGGCACCCGCCGCGGCCGGGAGGATCCCGTGCTCGATCAGGTCGTCGACCGGCTCGGAGAAGCTGCAGCTCCCCTGCCCGGTGAAGCGCGCGCGAGCCTCGGCGGCGTCGCCGGCGTTGGCGCCCCAGCCGATCGTGCTGTCGGTGAGCGTGAACGCGCTCGGGTCGGTCCCGGCGATGATCGCGTCGGCGTCGGCGCCGGGAAGCGCGGCGGCCGCGAGCAGGTTGACGAACCCGTGCTGGAGCACGCCGATCGCCTCGTCGCGCGTGCGGAACGGATGGTGCAGGCCGGCGGTGGCCTTGAAGCGCAGCCCCAGCCGGGCGCACTGCGTGACGAACGCGGCGACGGACGCGTCGGAGGGGAACGCGTCGGCGGTCACGCCGCCGCAGCGGATCTTCGCGCCGGCGCGGCCGTCGGCGGCGAGGTCCTCGAGCGCGGTGGTCATCGCGCGGGTGTCGGCGACGGGGACCTCGACGAACACGTCGATCCCCTCGGGCGCCTCGTCGAGCACGGTCGCGACCGGCTCGCCCGGGAGCTTCAGCTCGATCGCGTCGATCGTCCCCGGGCCGTCGTAGGCGGCCACCGCCGCGAAGGCCGCGCGCCAGTCCGCCGCGTCCACGACCGCGCCGAGGCGCCAGTCGGGATCGGGGCCGGCGGCCACGAGCTCGTCGAGCCGGGAGACCGGGCACAGCAGGCGGCCGAGCAGCCACGCGTGCTCGCCGGCCCGCGCCGCGCGGTGGTCGGCGACGGCGGCCACCATCGCCTTGCGCGCCGGAGGGAACAGCCCGGCGTCGTCGATCAGCCGCTCCAGCAGGACGAGCACAGCGGGGAAGCTACCCGCTCGGCACCTGATCGAGGCTCGCGAGGTACGGGGCGAGGTGCGCGGCGGCGACCTTCGTCGGCGGCCAGAACGTCGCGGTGTCGGACGCGGACGACTCGGGCGACTGGCGCAGGAACGTCGAGCCGGTGCCGGTCAGCAGCTCGGCCCGGAGCACGGGGCGGAACGGGACGGGCCTGACCGGGGCGCCCGCCGACGCGGCGATGGCGTGCGCGGCGGCCGCGGGCTGCTGCGCGGCGACGCCGCCCTGCTTGATCGGCTGCGTCGTGCCGTCGCCGGCGCCGTAGACGCCGGGCGCGTCGGGGACCGCGCCGAGCTCGTCGACGGCGAGGAAGCCGTGCTCGTCCGCCGGGAGGCCCGCCACGCGGGGGCCGTTGAGCCGCGGCAGCGCGACGATGCGCCGTGCCCGGACCTCGATGGCCCCGGTTGCAGCGCGCACGACGCCGTCCTCGACCGACTGCACCTCGCAGTCGGTGC
>CADCVT010000265.1 GCA_902806215.1 uncultured Solirubrobacteraceae bacterium
CCAGCGGTGGACGTTCTTCGTCGATGAGCCGTTGTTCGCGCTGGAGCCGTGCCGCTGCGGGAAGGAGGGCAGCGCGCAGGTCCGACACGAGCCGCTGTTCGCGCCGAAGACGCGCGCCGGCGAGCGCCATCGCCGCGCGGGCCTCGCCGACATGGCAGGCGACCGCGGTCTCGGCCGCGTGCGTCGGTGTCGAGCACGACACCGCGGCGACGTCGTCGAGCAGCGTGCGGTCGGTGTGGTGGCCGACCGAGGCGATGACCGGGACCGGCAGCAGCGCGACCGTCCGGCACAGCGTCTCGTCGCAGAAGCAGAACAGGTCGGCCAGCGAGCCGCCGCCGCGCGCGACGACGATGACGTCGACGCCGCCCGACGCGGCGAGGTCCTGCAGCACGCGGGTGATCGCCGGTGCCGCGTGACGGTCCTGCACCGGCGCGAACGCCCAGACGAGCCGCCCCGCCCAGCCGCGCCGCACGAGGCCCGCGAGGACGTCGTCGCGCGCCTTGCCGCCGTCGCTCGTGACGACGCCGATCGTGCGCGGCATCGCCGGCCGGCCGAGCGCCTTCTGCGGCGCGAACAGCCCCTCGCCGTCGAGCGCCTTGCGCAGCCGGTCGAGCTGGGCGAGCAGGTCGCCCTCGCCGGCCACGCGCAGCCGCGCGACCGCGAACGAGAACGCCGGCGACGCGTTGCGGCTGCCCTCGTAGTAGTCGAGGCCGCCGGCGACGACGACCTGGACGCCCTGCAGCGACTCGGGGTCGAGCGCGAGCTTGTCGAAGTCGTCGCGCCACATCGAGCAGGGCAGCGCGCCGTGGACGTCGCGCAGCTCGAAGTACACCTTCGCGCGCGAGGCCCGCAGGTTCCACACCTCGCCGAAGAGCTGGAGCCGCGGGCGCTCGCGCAGCCAGCCCTTGAGCTTGGTGGCGTAGGTCCCGACGGGGAACGGCCCGCTCAGCTCCGAGCCCGGGATCCCCGTCGGGCGGACGGTCTCACGCGTCGACATGGACCGGCCATCGTGCCGACTCCAACGGACGGAACGCAAAGATCCCTGCAACCGGGTAAGGCGCCCCGTCGATGAGCGGAAGGAACCCCGACGAGATCTGGGACGAGTCGGTCGAGGAGGGCGAACGCCGCCTCAGCCGCGGCGCGGTCGCCCTGATGGCCACCGGAAGCGTCGGCGGCGTCGACATCATGATCGGCGTGATGTCGCTCACCGTGGTGAGCGGCGCGCTCGCCGTCAGCCTGCCCGAGCAGATCGCCCACATCGGCGGCTCGCTCTTCTTCGGCATCGGCCTCGTGCTGCTCATCGTCGGCCGCAGCGAGCTCTTCACGGAGAACTTCCTGATCCCGGTCGGCGCGGTGCTGCGCGGCAAGCGGCGGGTCCGTGACCTGCTGCGCCTGTGGGGGATCACGATGATCGCGAACGTCGTCGCGATCCTGCTCGTCGCACTGATCCTGACCCGTGCCGGCCTCGTCCCTCCGGAGACCTACGACGCCGCCGGCAAGATGGCCGACACGTTCGCCGAGCGCGACTTCGTGTCGGCGCTGTTGAGCGCGATCCTCGCGGGCACGGCGATGACGCTGCTCACGTGGCTGACCCACGCGACCGAACGCGACACCGGCCGGATCCTCGTCGCGATGCTCATCGGGTTCGTGCTGGCGGCGCCGAGCCTCAACCACGCGGTCGTCAGCGTCGGGGAGATGGGCTTCGGCCTGTTCGCCGACTCGACCGAGAAGGCGACGTGGACGGATCTCGCGCAGAACTTCCCGGTCGCCGTGCTCGGCAACATGATCGGGGGTCTCGGGTTCGTGACGCTCATGCGCGTCCTTCAGGTCCGCGGAGAGCCCGACGCCGACGGCGCAGGGGACGTCGAGATGGGCGAGGGGCAGTCCCAGCCGCACGCGCGCGACACGCAGGTCTAGGCAGAGGCCGAGGCGAGCGCCCGCACGACCGCGGGCCGGTCGCCGCACGGCACGGCGAGCAGCGTCGTCGCGCCCGCGCGCTCGTAGGCGGCGAGCTTTGCGTCAAGCTCCGACGGCCGGCAGACGAGCGCCGTCGAGTCGATCAGCTCGGGCGTCAGCGCGCCCGCCGCGCCCATGCGGTCGCCGCTCAGTGCGCGGTCCTGCACCTCGCGCGCGACGTCGCCGTGCCCGTAGCGGTCGGCGAGGTCGACGTAGAAGTTCTTCTCCTTCGCGCCCATCGCCCCGAGGTAGAACGCCAGCCACGGCCGCACCGCGTCGCGCGCTGCGACCAGGTCCTCGTCGACCGCGACCGGCACCGCCGCCGCGACGTCGATCGACGACGCGTCGCGCCCGGCCTTCTCCAGGCCGCGCCGCAGCGGGTCCATCAGGACGTCGGGGTTCTCCGGATCGAGGAACGCCGGGAGCCACCCGTCGGCGATCTCGCCCGTCTGCTCGATCGCCTTCGGGCCGACCGACCCCAGGTACACCGGCAGCGGCACCTGGACCGGCTTGGCCAGCAGGCGCAGCGGCTTGCCCAGGCCCATCCCGGCCTCGCCCTCGGGCATCGGGAGCTGGACCTTCTCGCCCGCGAGCACGGCGCGCACGACCTCGACGTACTCGCGCACGCGACCGAGGTTCCGCGTGAACGGCTCGCCGTACCAGCCCTCGCTCACCTGCGGTCCGCTCAGGCCCAGGCCGAGCCGGAACCGCCCGCCCGACAGCACGTCGAGCGTCGCGGCGGCCATCGCGGTGGCGGTCGGCTTGCGCGCGGGGATCTGCATGACCGCCGAGCCGAGCCCGACGCGCTCGGTCCGCCCGGCGAGCATCCCGAGCACCGACACCGCGTCCTGCCCCCACGCCTCGGAGATCCAGACGCTGTCGAGCCCGAGCTCGTCGGCCATCACCGACAGCGACAGCTGCTCCTCGGCGGAGAACCACGGCCAGTAGGCGAGGAAGAGCCCGACGCGCATCGGCGCGCACGCTACCGGCCCGAGACGAGCCGCAGCCGCCTGCTCGCCACGCCGAGGTGCACGCGCTGGGCCCAGTCGAGCTCGAGCCGGTCGGTCTCGATCCCGTCGCCGAACGCGACGCCGCCGTCGCCGAGCTCGCACGTCAGGACGAGCTCGTCGCGCGCACCCACGACGCCGCCGGTCAGCGTCGTGCCGGTCGCCGGGCTCGGCCACGCCTCGCGCACGAAGAACGTCAGCGCCTCGTCGCCTGGCCGCGGCAGCGGCGGCGCGCCGCCCTGACGCTCCCGCGCGATGCTCGCCGCCCACCCCGTCGCGCCCGTGCCGGTCGCGACGATGACGCCGCTCGAGGACTGGCGCTCGACCGTCTCGCCGAGGCGCAGCGTGTACCGCGCGGACTGGTGCGACGCATGCCCGACGAAGATCTCGTTGAGCGCGTAGAGCTCCTGCCCGTCCTCGAGGCGAGCACGCGCCATCGTCCGCTCCTCGACCCCGGCGCGGCCCACCTCGACATCGCGCAGCAGGTCGACCGCCGCGGCCGGATCGTGCGCGACGAGCACCCCGGGGAATCGCTCGGGGTCGGGGTTGAGCCCGATCACCGGCTGGCCGTCGAGGTACTTGGAGACGTTGGCGACGAGGCCGTCCTGTCCCAGCACGACGACGACGTCCTCCGGCTCGAAGAGGAAGCGGTCGAGCTCGTCGCGGGCGGCGGTCGCCCGGCGCCAGTCGGCCGGAACGGCGCCCAGCACCCGCGCCCGCGCCTCGAGCGCCGTCCGGTGACGGCGCTCGACCTCCTCGAGCGCGAGACCGCGCCGCTCGAGGAAGAACCGGACCTGGTCGCGGGTGCCATGCCGCGCGACGAGCTCGGTGTACTCCGTCGCGCGCTCGACGAGCACGCAGCGCGGGGCGAGGCTCATCGCGCCGTCACCTTCGCGAGCAGCGGGGTGAGCATCTCGGGCGTGATCGTCAGGTGCTCGACCTTGCCGAGCTGCGCCGCCAGCTCGCGCAGCGCCAGCGCGAGGAGGACCTCGGGCGGCATCGCGCCCTGGATCTCTGCCCGCTCGCGCTCGACGCGCAGCTGCGCCGTGCCAAGCAGGTCGGTCGCGTCGGCCTCGCGCTGTGCCGCCAGGCGCTTGCGCTCGTCCTCGGCCTGCGCGGCGATCTGCTTTGCGGCAGCGCTCTCCTCCTCGCGGCGCCGGGCGTTCGCGCCCTCGCGCCCGACGAGCTCCTCCTCGCGACGGGCGAGCTCGATCCGGTTGGCGAGCTCGTTCTCGGCGATCGCCCGCTCCTTGTCGACGGCGGCCGCGCGCCGCGCGAACGCGGCCTCGTCGGCCTGCTGCTGGATCGCCTCGCGCGTCGGCTGGCGCAGCGCCTTCTCGATCTCGGCCGTCGGGGCGACCTGCGCCACACGGACCGCAACGACATACAGCCCGAGCTCCTCGAGCGCGGGCTCGGCGGCGAGGCCGGCCTCGATGCGCTGGCGGATCGGCGCGACGCCGTCGGCGAGGATGGCCCGCAGGTCGCGGCGTGCGAGCTCGTCGATGACGAACTGCTGCGCGAGCTGGGCCACGAGGCCGGCGACCTGCTCGAGCGGCGCGCTGGTCCAGCGCCCGTTGACCAGCGAGATCGTGAAGTCCACGCGCCGGGCGACGAGCTCGGGGTCGGCGACCCGGAACGTGATCGCCCCCTGCACCGCGACCTCCTGGAAGTCGGCGCTGCGGACGTGGAAGACGAACGGCAGCTCGCGGTCGTCGAGCGGCACCTCGGCGATGCCGGTGTTCCCCGCGCGGAACCAGAACGCGAGGCCCGGTCCGTGGCCGACGAGGCGCCCGCGCCGGTAGCGCAGCACGTCCATGGTGGGTTCCGCGCGGAGGTGACGGACGAAGGGGAAGGGCTTGATGTCGGCCATGTCGGTCCTTTCTTGGCAGTACGACCAAAACGCACGGTAGCGTATTTTGGGCGTTGTGCCTAGAATGAGCGGCATGAGGTGGACGGCGAAGAACTCCGAGGGGTACTCGGCCCCGGCCGGGCTCACGGCGGACGCGGTCGTCCTGACCGTCCGCGACGGTGATCTGCACGTGCTCGTCGTCGACCGCGACGACCGGCCCGCCCTGCCCGGCGGCTTCGTCGGCGAGGGCGAGCGCCCGGAGGAGACGGCGGCGCGCAAGCTCAGCGAGAAGACCGGCCTCGACCGCGTCTACCTCGAGCAGCTGGCGACGTTCGCCGCGCCCGACCGCGACCCGCGCGGGTGGATCCCGACGGTCGCGCACCTCGCGCTCGTGCCCGCGGCGACCGAGCCGACCGACCCCGCCGCGCGGTGGATGCCGGTCGACGCCCGTGAGCCGCTGGCCTTCGACCACGAGCCGATCGTCGACCTCGCGCTCGAGCGCGTCCGCGGCAAGCTCTGGTGGTCGAACGTCGCCGTCGGGATCCTGCCCGACGCCTTCGCACTCAGCGACGCGCGCGTCGTCTTCGAGGCGATCGCCGGTCGCCGCTACGACCCGGCGACGTTCGCGCGCGACCTGCGGGCGACCGGCCTCGTGGAGCCCACCGGAGAGGAGCGTCGCGACGGGCCTGGCCGGCCCGCGGCGCTGTTCCGCTTCCGGTCCCACGAGCCCGCCTGGGGCGCGGGGCGCCGCAAACGCGTGTCTTGACGGCGGCCCCGGCGGGCATGACGAGGGGATGCCCCACCTTCGACGCCTCTCCACGATCGCCCTGACCGCCCTCGCGCTCGCCGCCGCGGGCTGCGGGGAGGGGGACGACGCCGACCGCGATCAGAGCCCCGCTCCCGTGAACACCGACACGCCGGCGCAGAACGAGAGCACCACGCCTGCGCCGTCGAGCTCGGGCAACCCCGACGAGGACGAGGGCGGGGGACAGCAGGACGGCGCGCCCCAGGAGGACCAGGGCCGCGGCGAGGGCGAGTAGCCCGCCGCAGGACCTAGTGGGCGCCGGGCTCGCCCGGCCCGGCGCTCAGCGACGGGAGCGGCTCGATGCCGTCCTCGTGCTGGACCCCGCGGACCTCGCCGCTGTACCCGAGCTCGGTCAGGCGCGCGATCTCGCGCTCGCCCTCGATCCGCGCCGGGTGCCCCTCGGGCAGCTCGCGGACGAGCTTGGCGATCCGGTTGCGGATCTGCAGTGCGAAGTGCGGCGTCGACGAGCCCATGAGCTGGCGGACGTCGTCGATGGTGACGTCGCGCTGGTGGCGTTCGGGGTGCTCGGCTTCACTCATGGGGTCGCTTTCGCGGTGGTGTCCTCGACGGGCGTGATCTCGAGGAGCGTGTCGATCTTGGCCTGGGTCGCGATCGGCATCGCGGCCTCGTCGCCGATGATCCAGCCGTGATTGTAGACCCCGCGGACGGGGTCCCGGCGGTAGCCCGGCTGGATGTCGAGCAGGTAGGACTCGAGCGGCCGGTCGAGCTTCGGCTCGCCCGTGTGCATGAGGATCGGGCCGTACGTGCCGCTCGACGACAGCGGCGCGGCGGCGGCCGCGTCGAGCGGGCGCTTGGCGTTGACGAACACGAGGCCGTGCCCGGGATCGCGCACGCCCCAGCCGTACGAGCCGTCGATGTAGCGCGCGAACGCGATCGAGTTGGCGACCGGCTCGGACGAGGCGCCGTCGATGCGCTTGACCGCGCCGAGGCGGCGCAGCTCGCGCTCGACCTTGTTCGACACCGTCTTCTCGTCGGCGAACAGGTAGATCTTCGGCTGCTGATGGCGCGCGATCGCCTCGCGGGTGATCGCCGGCAGCTTCGTGCGCTCGGTGAAGAGGACGGGCTCGCCCGACTTCGCCGCCCAGCCCGCGGCCGGCATGGCCAGCTCGGCGCTCTCGCTCGGGACGACGAGCACGCGGTCGCTCGTGCGGCCCTTGGCGGCGGCCAGCGTGCGGTCGACGGCGGCGGCAAGCGCGGCTGGGTCCTTGCCGGTGACGTCGGTGGTCTTCAGGCCCTGGGGCTCGGGCACGTCGCCGACGCGCACGACCTGGGCGTCGCCGAGCTCGCGCGAGCCGGTGGGCGACAGCGCGTCGAGCGCGTCCTTCGTGGCGGCAGGCAGCTCGTCGTCCTCGGCGAGCAGGATCGGGGCACCGACGGGGGGAGCGGCCAGCGCCGAGGCCACGAGGCCGGCGCGCCAGTCGCCGCGGTCGACGAGGGCGACGGCCTTCGGGCGCGTGCCGGGCTCGACGCCGGGATACACGGCGCGCGCGACCGCCGCCGCGTTGGCGACCGGGTCGGCGCCCCCGACGCGCGTCGTGTTCTTGGTCGCGAACGCCGGGAAGCCGAGGTCGCGCGCGGCTTCCTTCTCCTCGCCCTTGACGCCGACGAGCGGACCGGGCTTCGGATCGTCGGGGTTGTTCGTGCCGCCGCACGCGGCGAGCGTGCCGGCCGCGAGCAGCGCGAGGATCAGGCGGGGCGGAGCCATGCGGCGGCAGGGTAACCGCACGTCCGTAGATGAACGGCAGCGTCCACTACATTGCGCCGCAATGGACTTCCGTCTCAACGAGGAACAGCTCGCGTTCCAGAAGCACTGTCGCGCCTTCGCCGTCGAGGTCATGCGCCCGGCCGCCGCCGAGTACGACCGCACCCAGGCGGTCCCCTACGACATCGTCAAGAAAGCCCGCGAATGGGGTCTCCAGGGCCTGGAGACGATCCAGAAGATGGGCTCGGATCCCGACGGCCTCTACAGCGTCATCTACTCCGAGGAGCTCCACTACGGCTGCGCCGGGCTCGCCCTGGCGATCTCGGGCTCGTCGCTGGCGGCCGCCGGCATCGCGTCGTCGGGCACGCCCGAGCAGATCGCCCGCTGGGTGCCCGAGTGCTTCGGCCTCGGCGACGAGATCAAGTTCGGCGCGTACGCCGTCACCGAGCCGAGCGCCCGCTCCGACGTGCGCTCGCTGCGCACCACGGCCAAGCGCGACGGCGACGAGTGGGTCCTCAACGGGACCAAGGTCTTCATCTCCAACGGCGGCATCGCCGACGTGCACGTCGTGGTCGCGACGGTCGACCCGGAGCTCGGCCACCGCGGCCACGCCTCGTTCATCGTCACGAAGGACACGCCGGGCTTCCGCCAGGGCAAGAAGGAGGACAAGCTCGGCATCCGCGCGTCGCAGACGACCGAGCTGATCCTCGAGGACTGCCGGATCCCGCTCGACCAGCTGCTCGGCGGCGTCGAGAAGCTCGACAAGAAGCTCGAGCGCGCACGGTCGGGCCAGAGGTCGGGCGCCTCGGGCGCGCTGGCGACGTTCGAGATCACCCGTCCGTTCGTCGGCGCGAGCGCGCTCGGCATCGCGCAGGCCGCGTTCGACTGGACGCTCGACTTCCTCGAGGGCGTCGAGGACGAGGCCGGGCCGGTGCTCGACCAGCAGCGAGTGCAGCAGGTCATCGCCGACGTGGCGACAGAGATCGAGGCGGCCCGCCTGCTCGTGTGGCGCGCCGCCTGGATGGGCCGCAACGGCGTCCCCATGACCGGGGGACAGGGCTCGATGTCCAAGCTCAAGGCGGGCGACGTCGCGATGTGGGCGACGACCACGCTGATGGACCTCGTCGGGCCGGAGGCCTCGCTCGCCGACCACCCGCTCGAGAAGTTCTTCCGCGACGCGAAGATCTACCAGATCTTCGAGGGCACGGCCCAGGTCCAGCGGCTCGTCGTCAGCCGCATGCAGGTGGCCGAGCATCGCGGCCGTAAGACGGTGGACGATGAGACCGCGGCGGCAGCGCAGGAGGGCGTCGGGTCGATCGTCGGCGACGCCGCCCAGGCCGTCGCTTAGGAGCCTCGCGGGGGCGGTGGCCGCGCTCGCGGCCGCCGCGCCGTGCGCCGCGGCGCACGACGACCTCGACCTGCTGCGCCGGCACGCGCCGGTGCTCAACCTCGACGCGCGCGACCGCGACGTGCCGACCGCGGTCGAGGCGCTCGTCGACCTCCCGCTTGCGCGCGGCGCGGACGCCGTGTCGCTGCGGGCGACGCCTCGCGATGCTCCCGCCGTCGCGTACGGGCGCACGGTCGCCGACCGCCGGGGCCGGACGTGGATCCAGTACTGGTTCCTCTACGCGGACAACCCGCAGGACCGCGGCGTCGCGCGCACCGGCCGCCACGAGGGTGACTGGGAGATGGTCCAGCTGCGGCTGTCCGGCGACGGCCGGCCCGAGACCGCGACGTACGCGCAGCACAGCTGGGCGGCGCGCTGCGGGTGGACCGGACGCGTCCACGTGGCCAACGGCTCGCACGCGTCGTACCCCGACCGCGGCGAGCACGGGCGGCCGTGGCCCGACCCCGACGACGAGGCGCGCGGCGACGGGCGCGTCGTGCGCCCGCAGGTCCGGCGCTTCGGCGACTGGGTGCGCTGGCCCGGGCGATGGGGCCGCGCCGACCCCGCGTGGTGGAACCCGGCCGAGTCCCCGAGCCCGCAGGGGCCGGCGTTCCAGGAGGAGGGCGGGTGGGACGACCCGGCGGCGTGGCACGCCTCTGCACGCGACTGCGCCGACAGCGCGCCACCGCACCCCTGGTTCGTGTACGCCGGCGCCGGGCTCGCGCTCGTCCTGGCAGCCGCAGCGGTGTTTCGGGTGCTGTCCCGCAAACTGGCGCCATAACGCTTATCCCCTGGAAACGCCAGGGTTTCGTGCAGGTTTCGGCGGCGAAGGTGTGCGGGCGATCCATCAAGCCGCGGTTATGGCGACCGAATGACCGCAAGAGCGGCACGCATGATCCGTTGCAGTTGGGGTAGTGTGCCGGACCGTTGCCGAATCGTTGGCCTAGGCCAGCGAGCGGGGGACCCAAGGTTGTTTGGGGCTAATCGCACGCTTTGTCGTGTGAGGCGCAGCTCTTTCAGCGCCAGCCCGTCAGCTAACCCCGCAGGCCCACGAAAGAGGAGTCTGTGTGTTGCGGGTTTTCCGCGTTGTCGCGTTCATCGTGAATGTCGTTGTGCTGTCGTTCGTCATCGTCCCGTCCGCCTCCGCGCAGACGACAGGCGGCGAGAGCTACGAGAGCCCCGAGACGAAGAAGGCCAAGAAGGCCGAGCAGTACAAGGCCGCGCAGCGGTCCATCGTCGGCCCCGTCGGCACGATCCTTCCCGACGGCACCGCCGTCGCCCCGCCCGAGGCACCGCCGCAGGTGCACGCCGCCGTCCAGGCCGCGAACAAGATCGTCGGCAAGCCGTACCGCTACGGGGGCGGCCACGCCAAGGTCGAGGACTCCGGCTACGACTGCTCGGGCACCGTCTCCTACGCCCTCGGCGAGCCCGGCGCGGACGTCCTCGAGGACGGCGTCCCGCTCGACTCCTCGAGCTTCATGCGCTGGGGCGAGGCCGGCCCGGGCGAGTGGATCACCGTCTACACGAACCCCGGCCACGCCTTCGTCGTGATCGCTGGCATGCGCCTCGACACGAGCGCCGCGGGCGACCGCGGCGGCCGAAAGGGCCCGCGCTGGCGCCCGGCGCTGCGCAGCACGCGCGGCTTCAAGGCCCGCCACCCCGAAGGGCTCTGATCGCTCAGACCTGTCTGGACTGAAGGATCTGGTCACGCTCGGCGAGCCGGTTGGCTCGCCGGAGCTGCGCCTCGTTCTCGCGGCGGTGCTCGGTCTCGGACTCGCACCGCAGCTGCGCGACCTGCGTCGGCTTGCCGTCCTCGCCGAGAGCGACCATCGTCAGGTAGGCCGTGCTCGTGTGGCGGACCTCGCCGGTCCGCGGGTTCTCGGCCTCCACGCGCACGCCGACCTCCATCGACGTGCGCCACGCGGCGTTGACCGTCGCGCGGAACGTCAGCACCTCCCCGATGTGCACGGGGGAGAGGAACGTCATCCGGTCAAGGCCCGCGGTGACGACGCGCCCGCGCGAGTGGCGCACCGCGGCGAGCCCGGCGGCCTCGTCGCAGAAGCGCAGCACGGTCCCGCCGTGCACGAACCCGGCGTTGTTGGCGTCCTCGATGCCCATCCAGCGGACGAGCGTCGAGGTCGACTCCGACGGGGTGCGAATCGGCACGACGAACAGGGTACGGTGAGACCCATGCCAGGACAGAGCGGACGATTCAGCACGATCGTCAAGTCGAAGATCTCCAAGATGCTCGATCGAGCCGAGGATCCGCAGGAGACCCTCGACTACTCGTACGAGAAGCAGCTCGAGCTGCTGCAGAACGTCAAGAAGGGCATCGCCGACGTGGTGACGTCCAAGAAGCGGCTGCAGCTCCAGTCGGGCAAGCTCGAGCAGCAGGTCGTCAAGCTCGACACCCAGGCGCGGCAGGCGCTCGGTGCCGGCAAGGAGGACCTCGCCCGGATGGCGCTCGAGCGCAAGCAGCTCGCGCAGACCGAGCTCCAGTCGCTCGACTCCCAGGTCGCCGAGCTCGAGAACCAGCAGCAGCGCCTGATCGAGAACGAGCAGAAGCTGCGCTCGAAGATCGAGGCCTTCCGCACCAAGAAGGAGGTCATCAAGGCGCAGTACTCCGCCGCCGAGGCCCAGGTGCAGATCTCCGAGGCCGCGACCGGCGTGGGCGAGCAGATGGCCGACGTCGGCCTGGCGATGCAGCGCGCCGTCGACAAGACCGAGCAGATGCGCGCCCGCGCGGACGCCGTCCAGGAGCTCGAGGACGCCGGCACCTTCGAAGATCTGACACAGCTCGGCGAGGGCGGCGACGACATCGACCGCCAGCTCAAGGAGCTCACCTCGTCCTCGCAGGTCGACGACGATCTCGCCAAGCTCAAGGCCGAGCTCGGCACCGGCGACGCACCCGCGCCCGCCGCCCAGCTCGAAGAAGGGAAAGGCGCGTGATCGTCCGCATCGCCACCGAGGGCCAGTTCGAGGTCTCGGAGTCCGACTACGAGACCATCAACGACCTCGACAACGCGGTCGTCGCCGCGGTCGACGCCGACGACGAGGAGCGCTACGCCAAGGCGTTCGCCGAGCTCATCGACTTCATCCGCAACCACGGGACGGAGCTGGGCGACGACGCGCTGGCCGAGTCCGACGTGATCGTCCCCCCGTCGGACACGACGCTCGGCGAGGCCGGCGACCACTTCACGGGCGAGGGGATCATCCCCGAGTCCGTCTCAGGCGGCTGAGCCGCCCAGGTAGCGGGTCTCCCACTCGCTGACCTCGAAGGCCTTCCCGGGCACGGCGCCGATGACGAGGATCGCCGTGTCCGGAGCGGTCGCGTGCGCGACCCGCCGCGACGGCGGCGTCACGAGCACGAACGTGCCCGCCGGCGCCTCGATCGTCTCGTCGTCGACGAGGAACCGCGCCGCGCCGCGCAGCACGACGTAGAGCTCCTCGAACTCGTCCTCGTCGTGGTCCTCGATGACGAGGTCGCCCGGCTGCCCGGCGACGTACGCGTTCGTGCCGAACCCGGCGATGCCGAGGTGCTCGCGGACCGGCCGCCAATCCAGGCCGTCGTCGGGAGTCGGCACCCCGGGGATGTCGTCGATCGTCGTCGTCTTCACGCTCATGTCGTGCTCCTCCGCCGTGGCCGTAACCGGCAACACGCTATAGACAGTGACGTAACCGGTCAACCGCGATCGGTAGTCTTCAGCGCATGAGCCAGGAGGCCCCGGGGCGGCTGGAGACGGTCCGCCTCTTCGTGAACTCCGTCGACGTCGAGGCGGAGACCGAGGAGCTGTCGTCGCCGGAGGCGCTCGCCGCCTGGATCGCGGCGCACGACCTCGGCGAGGCGCCGACGGCGACCGAGGACGACCTCCGGCACGCCATGGCCCTGCGCGAGGCGCTGCGCGAGCTGCTGCTGGCCCAGCACGAGGGCCACGAGGCGCATCCCGCGGCGGCGCCGACGATGGAGGAGGCCGCGCGGCGCGCACGGCTCGAGGTGCGCTTCGGCCCGGACGGCGCGGCGGCGGGCGCGCCGGCCGCCGAGGGCGTCGACGCGGCCCTGGGACGGCTGCTCGCCATCGTCGCCGACGCCCAGGCCGAGGGCACGTGGTCGCGGATGAAGGCGTGCCCGTGGGAGACGTGTCGCTGGGCCTTCTACGACCACTCGAAGAACCGCTCGGGCGTCTGGTGCGACATGGCCGTGTGCGGCAACCGCGCGAAGGCCCGGGCCTACCGCGAGCGCCAGACGCGCACCCGCCGCCCGGCCTGAACGCCGCCGAACGTCCCTGACTCCCCCTCATAGGTCGCACTGACGGACGTTCGCGTTTCGGAGGATGTCGCGGGGGCAGCATCGTCCGGGTGCAAGCCGGAACTCACGACATCGAGCGCGCCGCCGCGGGCCTCGCGCGGCGCCTCCCCGACCGCCTGGGTGTCTTCGCTCGCCTGGCCTACAACTACCGCTGGTCCTGGGCGCCCGACGGCCCCGACCTCTTCCGCGGCATCGACCTCAAGCGCTGGCTGACCACCGCCGGCAACCCGGTGAAGCTGCTCCAGGAGGCCTCGTTCGACGCGCTCGAGCGCGCGGCCGGCGACGATGCGCTCGTCGCCCGCGCCGAGGAGATCGACCGCCTCGTCCATGAGGACCTCGCCCGCCCCTTCCGCACCGAGGCGACGACCGAGGACCGGCCGATCGCCTACTTCTGCGCCGAGTACGCGCTGCACCGCTCGCTGCCGATCTACTCCGGCGGGCTCGGCGCGCTCGCGGGCGACCACCTCAAGGAGGCGTCGGACTACGCGCTCCCGCTCGTCGCGGTCGGCCTCATGTACCACCGCGGCTACTTCCGCCAGCGCATCGACCACACCGGCTGGCAGCAGGAGTTCTGGGTCCCGACCGACCCGGGCCGCACCCCCGCCGCGCTCGTCACCGACCCCGAGACGGGCGAGCCGATCACCGTGACCGTGCAGGTCGGCGACGAGGACGTCGTCGTGCAGTGCTGGCGCGTCCAGGTCGGGCGCGTGCCGCTCTTCCTGCTCGACACCGACCGGCCGGAGAACAACCGCTTCAGCCGCTGGATCTCCGAGCGGCTGTACGACTCCGACGAGGTCACGCGCCTGTCGCAGTACGTCGTGCTCGGCAGCGGCGGCGTGAAGATGCTGCGCGCGTTCGGGATCGATCCCGGCGTCATCCACATGAACGAGGGGCACGCGGCGTTCGCGGCGCTCGAGGCGGCGGCGCAGGCCGGCGACGGGTCGTTCGAGGACCGCATCGCCGAGGTCCGCAGCCGCACGGTGTTCACGACGCACACGCCGGTGCCGGCGGGCAACGACACGTACCCGGCCGACCGGATCGCTCGGACGGTCGGGCCGCTCGCGGCCAGCGCGGGCACCGATGTCGAGCACGTCCTGCGCCTCGGCCGCACGCACCCCGACGACCCGAACGAGCCCTTCGGCGTGACGCAGTTCGCGCTGCGCACCTCGCGCGCGGCCAACGGCGTCAGCGAGCGTCACGGCGGCGTCTCGCGCGGCATGTGGCAGGGCCTGTGGCCGGACCGCTCGGTCGACGACGTGCCGATCGGCCACGTGACCAACGGCGTCCACGTCCTGTCGTGGGTCGGCGCGCCGATGCGCCGCCTGCTCGACCGGTACATCGGCGAGGGCTGGGCCGGCCGGGCGCTGGATCCGAGCGCGTTCGAGGGGATCGAGAACATCCCTGACGAGGAGCTGTGGGCGGTGCGCTGCGAGCAGCGCCGGCTGCTCATCGACTTCGTCCGCGACCGCTCGCAGCTCGACCGCATCTCGCGCGGGGAGCCGCGCGAGTACGTCGAGGCCGGCGCCCGCGCCCTGGACCCGAACGTCCTCACCGTCGGCTTCGCGCGCCGCCTGGCGACGTACAAGCGGATGGGGCTGCTGCTGTCGGACCTGCACCGCTCGCTCGCGCTCGTGCGCAGCGACCGGCCGATCCAGCTGGTCATCGCCGGCAAGGCGCACCCCAAGGACGACGACGGCAAGCGGCTCGTGCAGGAGCTGTTCGGCTCGCGCTGGGAGGAGGGCGTCGCCGGCCGCGTCATCTTCCTCGAGGACTACGAGCTCGGCATGGCGTCGCGGCTCGTGCGCGGCTGCGACGTGTGGGTCAACGTCCCGCGCCCGCCACTCGAGGCGTCCGGCACCAGCGGCATGAAGTCCGCGGTCAACGGCGGGCTGCAGCTCAGCGTGCTCGACGGCTGGTGGACCGAGGGCTTCGACCCGTCGTACGGCTGGGGGCTCTCCGGCGAGGAGGACCACGACCACGGGGCGCAGGACGCGCGCCACGCGGACGAGCTCTACCGCGCGCTCGAGAACGAGATCGTGCCCGAGTTCTACGACCGCGACGGCGAGGTCCCGCGGGCGTGGCTCGCGCGCGTCAAGCGGTCGATGAAGGTGCTCATCCCGCAGTTCTCGGCCACGCGGATGATCTCCGAGTACGACGAGCGCGTCTACCGCGCCTGAGCGTCGTCGTACCGTAGATCCGGCCGTGTCGCTCCTGCCGCCCGCCGCTCGCAAGATCGTCCCGAACCGCGTTCGCGACGACGTGCGCCTGCGCGCGCTTTCCGTCGGGCTCGGGGTCATCCCGCCGCGTGCGATGCACTCCGAGGAGGAGGCGGCGCTGCTCGTCTCGCTGGCTCGGGCGGCTCGGCGGATCGTCGAGATCGGCGTGTACGAGGGCGGCTCCGCCGTCGAGATCGCGCGGCACATGCCGCGCGACGGCGAGCTCCATCTCATCGACCCGTTCGGCAAGCAGCCCGGGGCGCTGCCGCGCGACTGGGCGGGGACCGAGTGGGCGACCAAGCGGACGGTCGCGCGCGCGGCGAAGGGCGGCCCGACGATCGTGTGGCACGCGCAGTTCAGCCAGGACGCGGCGGTCGGCTGGAGCACGCCGATCGACCTGCTCTTCATCGACGGCGACCACCTCGAGCCCGGCGTGCGCCGCGACTGGGACGACTGGCACGACCACGTCGTCCCGGGTGGGCACGTCGCGTTTCACGACTCGCGCGAGCACAAGCCGCACGGGCGCGGCCTCCCGGGGCCGACGGCGGTCGTCGACGCGCTCTTCCGCGAGGGCACGACGGCCGGCTGGACGATCGCGCACGAGGTCGACCGCACCACGGTCGTCCGCCGCGACGCCTGAGTCGCCGACTGGCGATCAACCGGCGGTTCAACCGATCGACGGATCCCGCGCGCGCCCGGTGGCCCCGACGATGGGGGAGGCGGCTCACAACCCCCCGAGTCGCCCTTTGGTGCAAGAAGCGCTGGGCGGGAGCCGAAGAGGCTCCCGCCCGTGCGCGTTTGGGATGGCCCCGGGCGCGTGGCACGATGGACGACTCAGGCACATGGCACTCAAGCGAACCACGGTCTTCGTCGCCGACGACCACCCGGTCTTCCGCGACGGTCTCATCCGGGCGATCAGGTCTCGGCCGGAGTTCGAGGTGGTGGGCGAGGCCGGCGACGGACGCGAGGCGCTCGCGGCGATCCGCGAGCTCGAGCCGAACGTCGCGCTGCTCGACGTGAAGATGCCGAGCATCGACGGTCCCGGGATCGCGCACGCGGTGCGCCGCGACGGCATCCCGACACGCGTCGTGCTCATCTCCGCGCACGCGCCGAGCGACCTCGTCTACCGCGCGATCTCCCTCGGCGCCGCCGCGTACCTGTCGAAGGAGGCCAGCCGCGAGGAGATCTGCGACACCGTTGCCGCGGTCGCGCGCGGGGAGACGCGGCTCAGCCCGGAGATCCAGGGCGAGCTCGTCCGGCAGATCCAGATGCGCGCGGTCGACGACCGCCCTGCGCTGTCGCCGCGCGAGCGCGAGGTGCTCGTCCTGATCGCCGACGGCCTGTCGGCGCCGGAGATCGCCCGCCGGCTGCACGTCAGCCCGGCGACGATCAAGACCCACCTGCAGGGCCTGTACGAGAAGCTCGGCGTCTCCGACCGGGCGGCGGCTGTGGCGTCGGCGATGCGGACGGGACTGCTCGAGTGACTGCCACGCGGACGGAGCTCCTCGCCGCCCTGCTGCATCGCGGCGGCATCGGTGTCGCCATCGTCGACGGCGACACGCGCTTCCGGTACGTCAACGCCCGGATGGCGGAGATCAACGGGCGAACGGCGGACGAGCACGTCGGCGCGACCGTCGGCGAGATCCTGCCCGAGCTCGAGCAGGTCCTGGTGCCGATCCTCGCGCGGGTGATCGAGACGCAGACCCCGTTGCTCGGCGTCTCGGTCGAGGGCAGCACCGCGGGAACCGGCGGGGGCTTCTGGCAGGCCAGCTACCTCCCGCTCTCCGACGACGGCGTCCCGTGCGTCGGCGTGGTCCTCACCGACGTGACCGAGCGCGAGCGGGCAGTCGCCGAGACCCGCCGGCGGCTCGCGCAGCAGGCGGCCCTCGCCGATCTCGGCCAGCAGGCGCTGCTCGCGACCGGGCTCGACGCGGTGTTCGCGCTCGCGACCGACATGCTCGCGCGCGAGCTCGACGCGCCGTTCGCCGGCGTGCTCGAGCGCGACCCGTCGCGCGGCGACCTCGTCATGCGCGCGGGCACCGGGTTCCCGCCCGGGGCCGTCGGGACCGTGCGGGCCGCGGCGGGCCCTGCGTCGCAGCCGGGCTACACGCTCGCGACCGGCGGGCCGGTGATCACCCGCGACGCGACCGCCGAGGAACGCTTCACGTTCACCGCGTCGCTCGTCGAAGAGGGCGTGCGCAGCGCCATCTCGGTCCCCATCCCCGGTGAGGGCGAGGCCTTCGGCGTGCTCGGCGTGATGTCCGACCGGCTGCAGCACTTCGACGACGACGACGCCGCGTTCGTGCGCTCGGTCGCCAACGTCCTGGGCGCGGCGGTGGTCCGCACGGGCCAGGAGATCGAGCTCGCCGAGCTGGCCGCGCAGCGCGGCACGCTCGTTGCCGAGGCGATGGACGCGGGGGAGCGCGAGCGCCGGCAGATCGCCGACGTCCTGCACGACGAGGCGCTCCAGCACCTGCTGTTCGCGCGCCTCGAGCTCGGCGCGCTCGACGCCGACGCGCGCGAGGCGCTCGGGCGGGTCGAGGCGTCGATCGAGGCGGCG
>CADCVT010000266.1 GCA_902806215.1 uncultured Solirubrobacteraceae bacterium
CGCTCCCCGCCGCCTGCAGCCGACGCCCGGCCCGCCCACCGCCGCGGCCGTCGGCCACCCGGTCGCCGCGGGCGGCGGCCAGGCCCGCCGCGGTCGCCGGCTGCTGACGACCTTCCTGCTCCTGCTCGTCCTCCTGGGCGCGCTCGCCGCGCTCGACTTCGCCCTCGTCGCCGAGAGCGGAGGCGTCCAGCTGCGCGACGTCACCTACGAGACGACCGGCGAGTCCGTGCGGGAGATGAAGGAGCTGGTCGACGAGAACACGCGGTAAATGGCCTTGGGGGCCATTTACCGTCGGGAGTTTGCCCAGGGGCAAGCTCCCATTGGCTTGCGTCTCAGTGAGCGCTGGCCGGCTCGGTGGCGACAGGGGCTCCGGACTCGTCCCAGGGCCACTCGCCGGTGGCGGTGCGGAGCTGGTCCTTGCCGGCGCGCTTGCCCTGCAGCAGCGCCTGGTCGGCCTTGGCCAGCAGCTCGGCGGGCGTCTCCGGCTCGGCCCACTCGGCCAGGCCGAGCGATGCGCTCAGCGGGCGGCGGCCCTCGTCGGTGACGACGTGGATGTCGCGCAGGCGGCGCAGCGCGCGGCGCGCGGCGATCTCGGCTCGCGGGCCGATCGCGTGCGGCAGCAGCACCACGAACTCGTCGCCGCCGTAGCGGGCGACCTGGTCGTGGGCGCGGAACTCGCTCCGCAGGAGCGACGCGACCTGACGCAGGACGCTGTCGCCCGTCGCGTGACCCCAGCGGTCGTTGATCGACTTGAAGTCGTCGAGGTCGATGATGAGCGCGGCCAGGCCGGTCCGGTAGCGGCGGGCGCGGTCGATCTCCTCCTCCAGGCGCGACAGCATCGCGCCGTGGTTGAGCGCTCCGGTGAGCGAGTCGACGCGGGCGGCCTGGCGGGCCTCGAGCAGCGCCAGCACGGCAGCGGCGGCCTCGATCAGCGCCGCGGCGATGTCGATCTGGATGTCGGTGAGCGGCCGCGGCGGATGCGTGACGAAGACGAGGGCGCCGCGGCGGCGGCTGTCGACGATCAGCGGCAGCGAGGGCCAGGTCCTGTCGGGCTCGTTCTCGAAGCGGACCTCGTCGACGTCCATCGCGTAGTGCAGCTCGTAGCGGAGGGCACGGAGCACCGTGTCCTCGTCGCGCGCGCTGTGCGCAAGCGCGGCCAGGCGGCGCACGCCGCCCATGAGCTGGGCAAGGGAGATCGTCGTGGTCATCGTTCTACGGCAGTCCGACGCCGCGCTCTCCATAACGAACCTGAGCCGCGGGAATGGCGACTGTAGTTCAGAGAGCCTCCGGCTCGCTACTGCTTTAGCGTCCAGAACGTGCGGAAAGAGCGATACGACGTTCGTGGACGAACCGTCCTCATCACCGGCGCCGCCAGAGGAATCGGCGCCGAGACCGCGCGGCGCATGCACGCCCGCGGAGCCAACGTCGTCCTCGCGGGGCTCGAACCCGCCGAGCTCGAGGCGCGAGCGGCCGAGCTGGGCGACCGGGCCGCATGGTTCGAAGCCGACGTCACCGACCTCACGGCGATGGAAGGCGTCGTCGCCGGCGCGATCGAGCGCTTCGGCGGCGTCGACGTCGTGGTGGCCAACGCCGGCGTGGCGCCCCACGGCACCGTCGCCTCGATCGACCCGGCGATGTTCGACCGCACGATCGAGGTCAACCTGCTCGGGGTCTTCCGCACGGTCAGGGCCGCCCTCCCCCAGATCACGTCACGCGGCGGCTACATCCTCATCGTCTCGTCGGCGTCTGCGCTCGTGCACACGCCGACGATGGCCGCCTACACCGCGAGCAAGGCCGGCGTCGAGGCGTTCGGCGACGCGCTGCGGGGCGAGATCGCGCACACCGGCGCGCGGGTCGGCGTCGCGTACTTCTCGTTCATCGACACCGACATGGTGCGCAAGTCGTTCGCGCGCCCGTCGGTCCAGCATACGCGCGAGCGCAACGGCGGGGCGTTCATGAAGGTGGCGCCGCTGTCGGAGGCGATCGACGCGATCGAGCGCGGGATCGTCACCCGCGCCCGCCACGTCGCCGCGCCGAGGTCGGTCCGCCCGCTCATCTGGCTGCGCTCGATCGCCCAGCCGCTCTCCGAGCTCGGCGGCCGCCGCACCGGGATCGAGGAGACGATCCGCATGGTCGAGGCCGAGGACTCCGAGCTGACCACAGAACAGCCGGTCTAGGCGGGCTCGTACCGGGCACGCAGCGCCGCGAGCTCCCGGCGCGCGGCGGTCGCGTCGGCCGCGGCGAGGTCGAGCTCGGTCCGCAGCTCGTGAAGGCTGTGGACCCACTCGGCTTCGCGATCGACTTCGGCGTGCGTGACCTCGACCTCGACCCGCTGGGCCGCGCCGAACCACGCGACGCCCTCGTGCAAGAGGTCGACCTCGAAGAGGTAGGTCCCCGGCACGATCGGCGCGCGCCGTCGTGGTCCTCCGGCGTGTACATGTGGTTGACCGGCACGCCGAACGAGATGAGCCCGTCGGCGAGCCCGTCGTACCAGTGCGCCTTCGCCCGCCGGTCGGCCTCCGGCTCGACGAGGCCGTCGAGGTGGTAGATCGCCTCGTCGAGGTAGCGGACGTCGCCGGTCCACTCCCCTCGGTGTGGTGCAGGCCGGCGTACCACCACAGCGACGGCATGTTCCGGATGAGCCGGAGCCGCTCGAGGAGCTCGGCGCTGGGGACCCCGTCGTCGTCGAGACGACCCTAACGCGCGGGCACAGCCACTTCGACCGGATCCTGTGACGGAGGCGCTCCGCCGCGCAGCGCCTGCGCCGTCTCGGCCAGCGTCCCCGCCGCGATCGCGTCGCGCAGGTCGCGCATGAGCCGGGCGAGGTAGACGAGGTTGTGCAGCGTGAGCAGGCGCAGCCCGGTGAGCTCGCGGTTCTTGGCGAGGTAGCGCAGGTACCCGCGCGAGTGGCCGTGCGAGCACGCCGGGCACGGACAGCCGTCCTCGATCGGCTCGGTCGAGGCCTTGTACTTCGCGGCAGTGAGATCCACGCGAAAGCGCTTGGCGGGCTCCGGGATGAGCGCGACGCCGTGGCGCCCGAGCCGCGTCGGCGTGACGCAGTCGAACGTGTCGATGCCGAGCTCGACGCCGCGGATGAGGTCGTCGACCTCGCCGATGCCGAGCAGGTGGCGGGGCTTCGTCTCGGCGGCGCCCTCGAGCTGCGCGGTCGCCCAGCCGACGACCTCGTACATCTGTGCCTTCTCGGCCCCGAGCGAGCCACCGATCGCGATCCCGTCGGGGTCGCGGGAGAGGACCGCCGCGGCCGCCTCGGAGCGCAGGTCCTCGTAGACGCCGCCCTGCACGATCCCGTAGACGAGCTGCTCGCGCGGGCCGTGCTCGGCGTGCCAGGCCAGGCAGCGGTCGAGCCAACGGTGGGTGCGCTCGGTCGAGCGCGCCGTGTAGTCGCGGTCGACGTGGAACGGCGTGCACTCGTCGAACACGAGCGCGATGTCCGAGCTCAGGCCGGCCTGGACCTCCATGCTCGTCTCCGGGCCCATGAACACCGTGTCGCCGTTGCGAGGGTTCTTGAACGTCACCCCCTCCTCGGTGATGTCGTGGACGCCGCCGTCGCGCTGCGAGCCGTAGGGCGAGCGGCCCTTGACCTCGTCGGCGACGGTGCCGTGGCCCATGCTGAACACCTGGAAGCCGCCGGAGTCGGTGATGATCGGGCGGTCCCACCCCATGAACTCGTGCAGGCCGCCGAACCCGGCGATGAGCTCGTGGCCGGGCTCGAGCCACAGGTGGAACGTGTTGCCCAGGACCATGTCGAAGCCGAGCGCCTCGACCTCGCGGGCCTCGATCCCCTTGACGACGGCCTTCGTCGCCAGCGGGACGAACGCCGGAGTGCGCACGGTGCCGTGCGCGGTTGTCAGGACGCCGGCGCGAGCGCGCGACCCGGGGTCGCGCGCGGTGATCTCGAAGCAGGGGGCGGCCATGGCCGCCCCCACACTACGAACCGGGTGCGCGGTCCGTCAGATCTTCGGCTCGGCGGAGCAGGCGCCGCCGGGCTCCCCTGGGCTGACCTTCTCCCACGCCTCGCCGAGCACGTCGAGCTGCGACGGCGACAGGCGAGAGAGGAAGTGCTCGCGGACGCCCGCGAGGTGGGTCCCCCGCGCCTCGGCGAGCTTGTGGCGGCCGGCCTCGGTGAGCTGCGCGTACGAGCCGCGCGCGTCGTCAGGGCAGGCGGCGCGCTCGACGAAGCCGTCGCGCTCGAGGCGATCGACGAGGCGCGTCAGGCCGGAGCGGCTGAGCAGCACCGACTCGGCGACGTCGCACATGCGCATCTTGCCGTGCTCGGCGTTCCAGAGATGGAGCAGCACCTCGTACGAGGTGAGCGGCAGTCCGTGCTCGGCCTCGAGCTCGGCGTCGAGTCGCTTGACGAGCATCGCGTGCGTGCGAAGCAGGCCGCGCCAGGCCGCGAGCTCCTGTGCGGAGAGGCCTTCGGTGGGTGTGGTGGAAGTGGTGGCCATGCGTGAAGGTGGTGTGACGGGCGCGACGGTAGCACCGCGCACGGCGTCTGTGCGCAGTCTTCGTTGTACGTGCAACAGTGTAGCCTGTGCAGCGATGAAGGTGGAAGGCCTGCACCACGTCACCGCGATCTGCGCCGACGCGCAGGGCAACGTCGACTTCTACGCCGGGCTCCTCGGGCTGCGGCTCGTCAAGAAGACCGTCAACTTCGACGCGCCCGACGTCTACCACCTCTACTACGGCGACGAGCAGGGCACGCCGGGCTCGATCATGACGTTCTTCGAGTTCCCCGGCGCGCGTGCGGGACGCGCCGGCGCGGGCATGGTCCACACCGTCTGCTTCCGGGTCGGGTCGACCGGCGCGCTCGACTTCTGGGAGCGGCGCCTGGGCGACGAGGGCGTACGCGTCGACCGCGGCGGGCGCGTGCTGCGGTTCACCGACCCCGAGGGCCTCGGGCTCGCGCTGATGGTCAACGAGGACGTCACCGACGCCCCGCTCGCGGCGGCCGCCACGAGCGTGCCCGCCGAGCACGCGATCCAGGGCTTCCACGGGGTGCGCGCGTACGCGAACGACACGCGCACGACCGAGCCGATCCTCGCGGCGCTCGGCATGGAGGCGGACTTCGGCGCTCCCGGCCGCTGGGTCGCCCGCGGCGCCGAGCGCCAGGGCCAGCTCAAGTGGGACGAGGCGCCCGCCGCCGCCGGGATCGAGGGAGCGGGCACGGTCCACCACGTCGCGTGGAGCGTCGCCGACGATGCCGAGCTCGAGAGCTTCCGCGAGCGGGTGCGCGCCGCCGGTGCGCGGCCGACGCCGATCATCGACCGCCAGTACTTCCACTCGGTCTACTTCCGCGTCCCGACCGGCGTGCTGTTCGAGCTGGCCAGCCGCGACATCGGCTTCGCCGTCGACGAGCCGGCCGAGACGCTCGGCGAGGCCCTCAAGCTCCCGCCGCAGCACGAGTCACGGCGGTCCGAGCTCGAGCGGACGCTCACGCCGCTGCGCGTCCCCGGCCGCTAGCCCACCGACACCTCGTAGCGTGCTCGCAGCGCGGCGACGTGGTCGGGGCGGTCGGGCTCCCACGCGTCGAGCAGGTCGGCGTAGGACAGCGCGTGAAAGCGCGGGACGGCGTCGTCGCCCAGGCGCGCTCGGAGCTCGTCGAGCTCGTGACGGTGCGCCTCGACCTCGGGGTGCCCGGCGCCGCCGGCCGGCTCCCAGAAGAGCAGGACGAGGTGCGCGCCGGCGCCGCGGGAGCGCAGCGAGAGCGCGTGGCGCACGAGCTGGCCGGCGTCGAGGTGGCACGGCGCCCAACGCTCCTCGAGCAGGGCCGCGAACACGTCGGCCCAGCCGCCGTCGAGGGCGGCGAGCATCGCCGGACGCCGGTAGGCCGGTCGCCACGCGCGGGCGGGCGACGGCGCGAGGTGCTCGGTGAGCTTCGACTCGACACCGGCGAAGAGGCCCGGACCGTCGAGCGCGACGTCGAGGTTCGGGGTCCCGCCGCCGTGCGGGATGTGCAGCCGCTCCTCCAGGCGGATCGTCGCGAAGCCGCCGAGCCCGGCGACCCGCAACGCCCCCGGGTCGGTCCGCCACGGGGCGAACGCGCTGCACACGAGCGCGGTCGACGACCATGCGCCGTGCGCCTGGACCGGCCCGGAGCGCGCCGGGCGCAGCTCGCCCTTCGCCCGCAGCGCGAGCTGAGCGTGCGCCCACGCGACGTCGCCTGCGTCGAGCGTCGGCACCAGCGCGTCGGCGAACCGCAGCGCGTGCGCTCCGCCGGGATGAAGCGCCTCCGGCGGGAGCTGCTCGCGCAGCCGGGCCGCGAGCGCCTCCCGCGCCCTGGTCTGCAGCGAGCTCATCGAGCGCAGATCATGCCGTGGCAGCCGATTTGGTCGATACTCCCGACCGGCCGCGGGCGCGACGACTGGAGAGAGCGATGAGACTGTTCGGCAGCAAGACCGACGTGGACGTGCGCATCGACGTGGACGAGGTCGTCGCGGGCGGCACCGTCGTCGCCGAGGCCGAGTTCGGCGAGCCCGACAAGAGGGCGCAGGGCGCGCGGATCGAGCTCTACTACAAGAACTTCTACGAGGAGACCCACGCGGACGAGGACGGATCGAGCACCTCGCGCACGCGCTCGGACGTGATCGTCGCGTCTGAGAAGATCGCGCTCGAAGGCGGACTGGTCGGACCGGTGCGGGTCGACCTCGCGGTGCCGCCCGACGCGCCGGGGTCCGCGCCCGACGTCATCGAGTGGTTCGTGCGCGCGACGGTCGACCGCCGCAAGGCGCGCGACGCGAGCGCGCAGAGGCCGCTGAAGGTCCTCGTGCCCGCCGCGCCGCTCGCGTCATGGGCCGAGTCGCCGCCCACGACCGAGGGGGCGTGCCTCTTCGACATCGACGCCTCGTCGCGCATCGTCCGGCCGGGTGACCGGATCACCGGCACACTCAAGGTCACCGCGCAGAAGGCCATCTCGGCGCGGAGCATCCGCGTCCAGCTCTTCGAGAAGCGGTTCGACCCCGACGCCAACCGCACGATCGACGACAGCACGCGGGTCGAGCTCTGCGGCGACACGGAGCTTCAGCCGGGCGAGGAGATCTCGCTGCCGTTCGACATCGGGGTCCCGGCGCAGGCGGACCCGTCGTTTCGCACCGAGAAGAACCACTTCCACTGGTACCTCCAGGGCGTCGTCGACCTCAAACGCTCCTCGGACCCGACCGTCAGCCTCGAGATCGTCGTCCACACCGCCTAGGCGACGCCCGCGTCAGCGGACGCGCAGGAGGCGCGACCGCGACGTCCGGGTGGGCGGGCCGAGGTCGGTGACGGTCACGCGGTACGCGCCGCGGCGACCGCGGATGCGGAACCTCGTGCGGGCGACGCCGGTGCGCACGCGGACCGTGCGGCGGACCGCGGTGCGCTTGCCGCGCCGCAGCGTCAGGCGCACCTTCGCGCCGGCGGCGCCGCGGACGGTGACGCGGAGGATCCCGCCGCGGCGGCGGACGATCGAGACGCGCAGCGGGCGGAGGATCCGCGTGGCGGGCAGCGCGCGGCCCGACGCGGTCTCTCCCCCGCGCGATACCGGGTCGCCGGACGGCGAGGCCGGCGTGCTGCCACCGCCGGAGACCGCCGGGCACGTCCCCGGGACGAGCTTGGGGTTGATGGCCGTCGGCGCCACACGCGCCGCGCCGGCCTGCTCGAACGCGTAGGCGAGCGCGAGCAGCTGCGCCTCGGTGTACCGCGAGCCGAGGAAGCCGAGCCCCTGCGGCCGCTTGCCCTTGTTCGTGTAGCCGAGCGGCACCATCACGGTCGGGTAGCCCGCCGCGGCGCCGACGTTCGCGTGCACGTTGCCGGGCGCGAGGATCGCGTCGGCGTCGCCCTCGGTCAGCGCGGCGTCGATGTCGGCGCGCGCCGACCGGCGGACCGGCTCGGCCTGGACGGGGAAGAGCTCCTTGCGGCCTGGTGTCGCGTCGGACGCCTCGAGCAGGTCCTGCCCGTACTTGACCCGGTCGGGGCGCGTCTCGTTGAAGGCGATGATCTCGCTGAGCGACCTGCGCTTCGAGGCCGGCATCTCGTCGGCGAGGTACTGGTTCAGGCCCGCCTTGAACTCGTTGGGGATCGCGCCGAGCTCGCCGATCGCGGCGTACTGCGCGTCGAGCGCGTTGACGCGCACCGTCGTGCCGCCGAGCCGCTCGACGCGCTCGAGCGCGGTGTCGAACAGCGCCTGCTCCTCGTCGGAGAGCGAGTCGTACGCCGAGCCGGAGTACGCCAGACGCTTGCCCTTCAGCGCGTCGCGCTTGAGGCCGGCGGCGAAGTCGACGCCCTTCGGGGCGTCAGCCGTGGCCGGGTCGCGCTCGTCGGGGCCGGCGATCGCGGTCAGCACGTTGGCCGCGTCGGTGACCGAGCGGACCATCGGCCCGGGGACGTCGAAGCTCTCGGCCAGCGGCAGGATGCCCGCGCGCGAGACCATCCCGAGCGTCGTCTTGACGCCGACGACCCCGTTGGCCTCCGACGGGCTGAGGATCGATCCGCTCGTCTCGGTGCCGATGGTCGCGCCGGAGAACGCCATCGACGCGGCGACGCCCGACCCGGCGCTCGAGCCCGACGGGTCGCCGAGGTCGTGCGCGTTGCGGACCTGCCCGCCGAGCGAGCTGTAGCCGTTGGGCATGTCGAGGTCGACCCAGTTGGCGAACTCCGACAGGTTGGCCTTGCCGAGGATGATCGCGCCGCCCTGGCGCAGCCGCGCGGTCAGCGTCGCGTCGCGCTTGGGGACGACGCCCTCGAGCGCGATCGAGCCGGCGGTGGTCGGCATGTCGCCGGTCGCGACGTTGTCCTTGAGCAGGAACGGGATCCCGTGCAGGGGCCCGCGGACGCGGCCGGCGCGGCGCCCGGCGTCGGCGGCGCGCGCCTGGTCGAGCGCGGCCGGGTGCAGCTGACGGACGCTGTTCAGCTTCGGCCCCGCGGCGTCGTACGCGGCGATCCGCCCGACGTAGGCCTCGACGAGCTGCTCGGACGTGATCCGGCCGTCGCTCAGGGCGCCCTGGAGCTCGGGGATCGTGGCCGACTGGAGGTCGATCCCGCGCAGCGTGCGCAGGCACTCGGCGGCGAACGCCGGGGCGGTGACGAGGAGGAACGCAGCGAGGACCGCGGCGGCGAGGCGCTTCATGGGTGTTCCAACGCACCGGTTTGCCGGGACTTGCGCGACAGGATGAAAAACGTACGAGAGGCGCAATTTGGCGGCTGAGGACTCGTCTGAGTGGGCATGGTCCGCGCGCTCTTCGCAGCCTGCCTGGCGTGTCTCGTCCTCGCCACGCCCGCAACCGCTGCCCCCATCACGTCCGAGATCCTCCAGTACGCCGACGCGCCGAACACGGCCGCCGGCGGACGAGACGGCAGGGCGCTCGTGTCGGGCCTGCGACGGCTCGGCCTCGAGCTGCACGGATTCGAGGTGCTCCCGATGGTCGTCGCGACCGGGACGCCGGAGCAGCTGCGCCAGGCGCGGGAGCTGCCCCAGGTCATCCACCACAGCGTCCCGCGCGAGCGGCTGAACCTGCACCTCGACGCGTCGGTCCCGCTGATCTTCCGCGGCCCTCCCGCCCCGGTGCGAGCCGCCGCCGGCGCCGCGCGCGGCGAGCGGGTCGCGATCCTCGACACGGGCATCAACGGCCTGCATCCCGCACTGCGCGACCGGGTCGTGCGCAACGTGGAGTTCGCTCCTGACCCGGGCGTCGTCGCCGGGGCGGGGCGCCCGAACGACCTCGGCCTCGAGCGGCGCGTGACCCCCGTCGAGTGCCCGGGACCGTGCGACACCGACCAGCAGGGCCACGGCACGCACGTCGCCGGCATCGTCGCGAGCGACGGCACGCTCAGCGAGCCCCACTTCGGGGTCGTTCCCGAGGCCGACCTCGTCGGCCTCGCGATCACGCAGACCGGGAGCGCCGCGGAGTTCTTCGCGCTCGCCGGCTTCGACTACCTGCTTGCGCATCCCGAGCTGGGGGTCACCGCGGTCAACAACTCGTGGTCGCTGCCCACCTACGGCGCGTGGGACCCGCGCGACCCGGTGAACGTCGCGACGAAGATGCTCGCCGACGCCGGCATCACGGCCGTGTTCTCGGCCGGCAACAACGGACGCGGCGTCCCCGCGGCGGGCCAGCCGCGCGGCTCGTCCGACTGCGCGAGCGCCGAGCTCCAGGCGTGCGCCATCTCGTACCACGGGGCGGCACCGTGGACGGTCAGCGTGGCGGCGGGCGACGTCGTCGAGAACACCACCGCACCGGAGAAGGAGGACCTGGCGGCGTTCTCCTCGCGCGGAGACCCGCGACCGCAGACCGTCGGCGGCATCAGCCTCGACTTCACGCCGACGCTGACCGCACCGGGAACCAAGATCTACTCCACCGGCAAGCAGGCGTTCGCGCTTGCCACCGACAAGCGCGCGCTCCTCGTCGAGCCGATGAGCGGAACGAGCATGGCCGCGCCGCACGTGACGGGTGCCGTCGCGCTGCTCCAGAGCCACGCTCGCGGGACGCTCGGCCGCAGGCTCACGCCGGTCGAGGTCAAGCGCGTCCTGGCGAACGGGGCCGCCCCGATGACGAACCTCTACCGCGACCTGCCGCAGTGCGACACGATCTACGCGAACGACTGCGAGGAGGACGCCTGCACCGAGACGACGCTCGAGTGCGCCGACACGACGCAGCCCGCTCCGTACGCGCGCTGGCAGGTCGGCGCGGGGTACCTCGACGTGCGCGGTTCCCTGCGCGAGATCGACG
>CADCVT010000267.1 GCA_902806215.1 uncultured Solirubrobacteraceae bacterium
CACGCCGAAGCGCCGCTTGGCGGCCGCGGCGAACGACGGCCAGTAGTCGTGCAGCGTGGAGTCGATGTCGATGGCGATCTTCATGAGGCGAGGGGGTAGGTTCCGAGGGTATGAAGGACTGGACCGAGATCACGTGGCGCGACCATCTGAAGTGGGTCGACGTCGAAGGCAGGCCCGCGAACGTGCTCGACGTCGGGTCCGGGCCGCCGCTCGTGTTCGTGCACGGTCTGTCGGGCTCCTGGCAGAACTGGCTGGAGAACATCCCCGCCTTCATGGACTCCCATCGCGTGATCGCGATGGACCTTCCGGGCTTCGGCGAGTCGCCGATGCCGCGCGAGAAGATCACCATCTCGGGCTACGGGCGCTGGTTGGACTCGCTCCTGGAGGCGCTCGACATCGAGGCGGCGGCCGTCGTCGGGAACTCCATGGGCGGGTTCATCGCGGCGGAGACGGCGATCAAGTTCCCGCACCGCATCGAGCGGCTCGTGCTCGTCTCCGCCGCGGGGCTGACCGTCGAGAAGCAGCGCAACGACGGGCTCCTGCGCGTGCTCGAGGTCACCGAGAACATCTCGCAGTTCGCGATGGCGAACTTCCTCGCCCGTGCCGACGCGCTCGTCACCCGGCCGCGCGGGCGCAAGGCCTTGTTGTGGTTCGTCGCGGCGCACCCACAGGACATGGATCCGCGGCTCGCCAAGGAGCAGCTCAGCGGCGCGAACAAGCCCGGCTTCGTCCCGGCGCTCGACGCGCTCACCTCGTACCCGATCCGCAACCGCCTGACCGAGATCGGCTGCCCCACGTGGATCTGCTGGGGGCCGAAGGACATGCTCGTCCCGGTCAAGGACGCGAAGGTCTTCGAGGAGCTGATCCCCGACTCGCGCCTGTCGATCTACGAGGACACCGCGCACGTGCCGATGCTCGAGCGCCCCGAGCGGTTCAACCGCGACCTCGCGGCGTTCCTCGCCGAGCAGGCCGACGGCGAGGGCGAGCGCGAGGCGGACGCGGAGAGCAACCGCGCGCCCGAGCCCGCGGGAGTCGAGGCCGAAGAGGTCGCCTGAGGCCCGCGAACGTGCGCGAGTGAGGGCCATGGCCCTCACTGCCGCACGTTCGGCGCGGGTCTACGGGCTGGCCTGGGCCGCCGGGCCCGGGATCGGCTGGGCCGTCGGGTCCGGCGTGTGCCGCGGGGCGGCCGGGTTCGTCACCGCTCCTTCGCTTGCGCTGCTCACTAGCGCGGCGTACTTCGCAAGGACCCCGGTCGCGTCGGGGTTCGGCGGCGGGGTGTACTCGGCGACGCGGCTGGCGATCTCGTCGGCGTCGACCGAGAGGTCGAGGCGGCGGTTCTCGACGTCGATGACGATCTCGTCGCCGTCGCGGACGGCGGCGATCGGGCCGCCGTGCACCGCCTCGGGCGCGACGTGGCCGGCCATGAAGCCGTGGGTGGCGCCGCTGAAGCGCCCGTCGGTGAGCAGCGCGACGTGCTCGCCGAGGCCGGCGCCGTTGATCGCCGCGGTGACCGCGAGCATCTCGCGCATCCCGGGGCCGCCGACCGGGCCCTCGTTGCGGATCACGATCACGTCGCCCTGCTGGATCTCCGATCCGATGACGGCGGCCATCGCAGCCTCCTCGCCGTCGAACACCCGGGCCGGGCCCTTGTGGTAGCGGCGCTCGTGGCCGGAGAGCTTGACGACGCAGCCGTCGGGAGCGAGCGATCCGCGGAGGATCTGGATGCCGCCGCTCGCCTTGATCGGGTTGTCGAGCGGTCGGACGACCTGCTGGCCGGGGGTCTCCTTGGCCTCGGCGGCGTGCTCGCCGAGCGTCTTGCCGTCGACGGTGATCGCGTCGGCGTCGACCAGGTCGCCCTCGACGAGGCGCTTGACCACGAGCGGGACGCCGCCGGCGTCGTAGAGGTCGGGCGCCGCGTACTGCCCGCCGGGGAGCAGGTCGCAGGTGAGCGGCGTGCGCTCGGAGATCGGGTCGAAGTCGTCGATCTTCAGGTCGACGCCGGCCTCGCGCGCGATCGCGAGCAGGTGGAGCACCGCGTTGGTCGACCCGCCGCTCGTGGCGACGGCGGCGATCGCGTTCTCGAGCGAGGCGCGGGTGATGACGTCGCTCGGCCGCAGGCCGCGCTCGAGGACGTCCATGGCCAGCTTGCCGGTGTCGATGCCGACCTGGGCCTTGTTGCCGTCCTCGGCTGGGACCATGCTCGAGCCCATCGGGCTGATCCCGAGCACCTCGAACGCCATCGCCATCGTGTTCGCGGTGAACTGGCCGCCGCACGCGCCGGCGCCGGGGCTCGCGGCCTGCTCGAGCTCCTCGAGGTCCTCGTCGGAGATCTGGCCGGTGGCGTGCTTGCCGACCGCCTCGAAGACCTCCTGGATCGTCACGTCGCGCCCGCGGAAGCGGCCCTTGTGGATCGAGCCGGAGTAGAGCATCACGCCGGGGATGTCGAGGCGGGCCATCGCCATGACCGTCGCCGGGATCGTCTTGTCGCAGCCGCTGATGCAGACGATGCCGTCGAAGAGGTGGCCGCGGGCGACGAGCTCGATGCTGTCGGCGATCACCTCGCGGGAGACGAGCGACGTCTTCATGCCGCTGGTCCCCATCGTCACGCCGTCGGAGATGGCGATCGTGTTGAGCTCCATCGGCGTGCCGCCGGCCTCGCGGATGCCCTCCTTCACCTTCGCGGCGAGCGCTCGATGGGTGAAGTTGCACGGCATGGTCTCGATCCAGCAGTGGGCGACGCCGATGATGGGCTTGGCGAGGGACTCGGCGTCGAAGCCGATGCCGTGGAGGTAGGCGCGGGCCGCCGCGCGGGCGGGACCTTCGGTCAGGGCGCGGGACCGGTGCTTGGGATCGAAGCTCACACCGGCAAAATAGCCCGTGCGGGCATCCGACCCGCACTCTTGAGACGAAGATCGCCACCCGGGCTCTCTTGACCGGCGCGCCGCGCCTCCGGCGAGCTACCGGCGGTAGCGCGCCGATGCCCGGGACGCGGGCGGCGCGCTCGATCGGCTAGCCGACTAGGCGTTCAGGCTGCCGGAGGAGGTGCTGCGCCGGCGCTCGTCTCCGAGGCGGCGGCGCTCCCACTGCTTGAGGCGCCACAGGTCGCGGCGGACCTGCTTGGGGTCGACCTGCCGGCCGGGCAGGTGCATGTTCGCGTTGGCGATGAGGCGGCGCTCGTCGCCGGTCAGCGCCATCCACTTGGCGAGCACGTCGTCCGAGTCGGGCAGCCGGGCGCTGCCGTACGGGCGCGTCTCGTCCGGGAACTCGACGCAGTACTCGTTGAGCAGGATGCCGGTCTGCGGCAGGTAGGCGACGATCGGCTTGTGGGGATAGACGAGGTACGCGTACTCGACGCCCTCGCCCCCGCGGCCCCAGACCCGGATGAGCCCGAGGTCGCGGTACATCGCCCACTCCTCCTCGTTGACGCACGACTTGAGCAGGGCGCGGGCGCGCTGCTCGGCGCGCCGGTCGCGGCCCGGGTCGTGGTCGTAGCCCGGGACGAGCGCGCGCCCGGCCTTGTGCCGCGCCCACAGCTGCTCGAGGTGCGGCATGAAGACCTCCCACAGCAGGACGACGATGACGATCGTCGTGACGCTGAGGGCGAGCAGCACCGGCGTCGGTCCTAGCGCCCGCCGGCGGCGCGCGGGAAGAAGATCACGCGGTCGGCGTCGCGAGGGACGTCCTCGAAGGACTTGACCATCTGCGCCTCGCGCCTGCCGGCCTGCCCCGTGACGGGAACGGCGGCCCACATGCCGAGATCGAGCTGGGCGCGAAACGCCTCGACGAGCTCGCGCTCCTCCTCGGAGACCTCGGGATCGCCCTCGGCGATGAGGACTTCGCCGTGGCCAGGCTTCATGCGCAGGAACTTCACCCCGCGATTATGGCAAAGCAGGGGCGTTGGCCGCCCGCTTCGCGAGTCCGAACACGTCAACTGGCCCCGGGCCCTCGCCAATGCCCCGCAAACCGTCAAGAACCGCCTGTGCCGCGGTGACCTTCGCGACCCGCGCGGCCTCGACCGGATCGTCGCCGAAGGCGAGTCGCGCCGCCAGTGTGCTCGAGTGCGTGCACCCACTGCCGTGGGCGGCGCCGTCGGGGTGACGCTCGCCCGGGATCTGGGTGAGCGCCTCGCCGTCGAACAGCAGGTCGGTCGCCTCCTCGCGGTGCCCGCCGGTGACGATCGCGACCGTCGGGCCGAGGCGGTGGACCGCCCGCACGAGGTCCTCGGCCGTCGCGCCGCCGGGCAGACCGGTCAGCGCCTGCGCCTCGGGAACGTTGGGCGTGACGACGGTCGCGCGCGAGAGCAGGAGGTGCGCGAGCGCGTCCTCGGCCTCCTGCTCGAGCAGCCGGGCGCCGGACTCGGCGATCATCACCGGGTCGAGGACGACGGGCGTGCCCTCGGGAAGCTCGTCGAGCACCTCGGCGACCGCGCCGATCGTCGCGGCGTCCCCGAGCATCCCGATCTTCACGGCGTCGATGCCGAGGTCCTCGGCGACCGCGCGAACCTGCGCCTGGATCGTCGCGGGCGGCACCGGATGCACGCCGGTGACGCCGACGGTGTTCTGCACGGTGATCGCCGTGATCGCGGTCGTCCCGTGGACGCCCGCGCGGGCGAAGGCCTTGAGGTCGGCCTGGATGCCCGCGCCTCCACCGGAATCGCTGCCGGCGATCGAGATCACCACGGGCACGGGGCGTCCTGACATGCGGCGCAGCCTAGTGCCCTCGCTGCCGATCGGGCCTCACAAAGCGACGGCATAGCGCCCTCCGGGCTCGCGGCGCACGAGCCCGCGCAGCTCGAGCTCGGTCAGGCCGATCATCGCCTGCTCGGCCCGCTCGGTCGACGTCCCCGCGAGCGCGGCGACGGTGTTGCGCCCCTCGGCCACCGCGTCGAAGATGACGGCGAGGTGCGGCTCGAGCTCGACCGCGGTCGTGCGCAGCACGGGCGCCCCACCGGCGCCGTAGAGCGCGTCGAGCACGTCCTGGGCATCGCGGACGAGCACCGCGCCGTCGCGCAGCAGACCGTTCGTGCCGGCGCAGACCGAGGACGTGACCGGCCCCGGCACGGCGGCCACGTCGCGACCGAGTCGCATCGCGAGGTCGGCGGTGATGAGCGAGCCCGACCGCTCGGCCGCCTCGACGACCACGGTCAGGTCGGCGAGTCCGGCGATGATGCGGTTGCGCGCGGGGAACGACCACTTCCACGCCCGCCCGCCGGTCGGCGCCTCGCTGACGACGAGCCCCTTCTGCACGAGCGACGCGTGCAGCGCGCGTTCGCGCCGCGGGTACGGGACGTCCGCACAGCCCGCGAGGACCGCGACGCTCAGGCCGCCGGCGTCGACCGCTCCGCGCTGCGCCGCGCTGTCGATGCCGAGCGCCATCCCGCTCATCACCGGGACGCCGGCGAGCGCGAGGTCGCGGCCCAGCGCCCGCGCCACCTCCAGGCCGTCGCGGGTCGCGCGCCGCGTCCCGACGATGGCGACCGTGCGGACCTCCTCGTCGCCGAGTCGCTCCAGCCGCTCGAGCGCGCCCGCGACGTGGAGGACCGACGGCGCGTCGCGCATCTCCGCGAGCCGCCGGGGATAGAGCGGGTCGTGGACGCACACGGGCGTCAGGCCGGCGCGCGCCGCCGCGGCGCGCGCCGGCCCGGGGTCGAAGCTCGCGTGCTCGGCGCGGATCTCCTTCGGGTCGGGCCCGCCGAGCGCCGCGATGAGGTCCTCGTCACTCAGCGCGAGCACCTCCGGGAGGCGGACCTCCTCGTGCCGGGCGATCTCGAGCCGCCCGCCGAGGCGCTGCACGAGCCACGCCTGGCGCAGGCAGCGGTCGCAGGCCAGTACGGCGGTCATGCCGCCTTCTCCTCCTCCGTGCGGGTCTCGTCCTGCCGGAAGCCGAGCGCGAGCGCGACGTCCTGCGCCGCGTCGGCGTCGCGCCCGGCGAGGTCGGCGACGGTCCGCGCCACCCGCAGGACCCGGTCGTGGCCGCGCGCCGAGACGCGTCCGTCCTCGTAGGACCGCGTGAGCATCCGCCGCCCGGCGGCGTCGAGGGCCGCGACCCGGCGCAGCCACGCGACGGGAAGATGCGCGTTGAGGCACCCCCGGGCGACCTGCCGTTCGCGTGCCCGAAGGACCTGCTCGCGCGCCTGCGCCGACGTCATCGCCTCGCCGCCGCCCGCAAGCGCCTCGGCGCTCGGCCGGCAGACGTGCAGCAGGAGGTCGACGCGGTCGAGCAGCGGCCCGCTCAACCGGCGGCGGTGCCGCGCGAGGTCGGCCTCGGTGCAGCGGCAGCGCCGCTCCCCGAGGTAGCCGCACACGCACGGGTTGGTCGCCGCGACGAGCATGAACCGCGTCGGGAAGATCGCGCTGCGTTGCCCGCGGACGACGACCACGCGCCCGTCCTCGAGCGGTTGGCGCAGGGCCTCGAGCGCGGCCCGGTTGAACTCCGACAGCTCGTCGAGGAACAGCACGCCGTGGTGGGCGAGGCTGACCTCGCCCGGCATCGGCGACGACCCGCCGCCCACGAGCCCGGGCGCGGAGATCGTGTGGTGCGGCGCGCGGAAGGGCCGCGCGCTGACGAGGCCAGATGTGGGCGACAGGCCCGCGACCGAGTGGATGCGCGTGACCTCGAGCGCCTCCTCGTGCGCGAGCGGCGGGAGGATCGACGGCAGCCGCCGGGCGAGCATCGTCTTCCCGGTGCCGGGCGGCCCGGACAGCAGCAGGTTGTGACCGCCGGCCGCGGCGATGATCAGCCCGCCGATCACGTCACCGTGGCCGCGGACGTCGCGCAGGTCGGGCAGCGGGTCCTGCTCGACGGCGGCGCAGTCCACCGGCTCCGGCGGCGACGGCGCGTCCGCCCCGCGCAGCAGCTCCGCGGTCTCGGACAGCGAGGAGGCGGCCGCCACCTGCAGCCCCTCCACGAGGCCTGCCTCGGCGCCGCGTGCCCGCGGCACGACGAGCCCCTCGATCCCGTGCCGCGCGACACCCTCGGCCACCGCGAGCGTGCCGCCGCACGGCCGCAGCTCGCCGCCGAGCGACAGCTCGCCGAACACGGCCCAGCGCTCGAGCGCCTCCGGCGGCACCTGGCCGCTGGCGGCGAGGACGCCGATCGCGATGGCGAGGTCGAAGCCCGGACCGACCTTGCGCAGATACGCCGGGGCGAGGTTGGCCGTGATCCGCTTCTGCGGGAAATCGAAGCCGCTGTTGTGAACCGCCGCCCGCACCCGCTCGCGCGACTCGCGCACGGCCTTGTCGCCGAGTCCGACGACGTTGAACGCGGGCAGCCCGAGCCGGATGTCGACCTCGACGGTCACGCGCCGCGACTCGATCCCGTCGATCGCGAACGTGGTGACGCGCGCCAGCGGCATCAGAACGCCCCCTCGAGATGGTCGAGCGACACGAGGTTGCCCGCCGCGTCGACCGACACGCCGACCGCGTCGAACCGCAGGTCCTTCGACCGCGGCCGCTCGGGCACCTCGGCGAGGTAGGCGGCCGCCATGCGGCGGACCTGCTGCTGCTTGCGCTCGTGCAGGCTGTCCCACGGCCGGCCCGACCCGCGCCGCGCCTTGACCTCGACGAAGACCAGCGTGTCGCCGTCGAGCGCGATCAGGTCGATCTCGCCGAAGCGCGTGCGGTGGTTGCGGGCGACGATGACGTACCCGAGCCGCTCGAGGTGCGCGGCGGCGAGGCGCTCGGACGTCTGTCCGAGGAGATGACGTTGATCGGTGGACACGACCGGCGACGCTAAGCCGGAACGTGTGACCGGTCAGCACGCCTTCGTCACAACTCCGCGCAGAGCGCGTTACGAGATCTCGAGCTGCTGGTACGCCAGCGACTGGAAGCTCATCCGGTGCAGCGGCGAGACGCCCTGGCGGCGGATCGCGTCGCGGTGCTCGGGCGTCGAGTAGCCGACGTGCGACGAGAACTCCCAGCCCGGGTGCAGCGCGTCGGCGCGCTTCATGAACCGGTCGCGCGTGACCTTCGCGATGATCGACGCCGCCGCGATCGCAGCGCTCTTCGTGTCGCCGTCGACGATCGGCTTGGCCACGAACGGGAGGTCCTTGCCGAGCGCGAACCCGTCGGAGAGGCACTGGGTCCCGGGGCGGTAGACGCGGGTCAGCGACTCGCGCAGCGCGTTGAGGTTCGTCCGGTGCAGGCCGCGCGCGTCGATCCCGCGCGAGCAGCGCGAGACCACGCTCACCTTCGCCGCCGTCCGCATGACCACCGGGTAGAGCTCGGCGCGCTCCGCCTCCCCCAGCTGCTTGGAGTCGTTCAGCCGGCCGAGGGCGCGAACGTCGCGCGGCGTGATCGCGGAGAGATCGAACAGCACGGCTGCTGCGACCAAAGGGCCGGCGAGGCAGCCGCGCCCGGCCTCGTCCGCGCCCGCGACGAAGCGCACGCCGAACTTCCGGTCGTGGATGAAGAGCTTGCGTCCGTTCGAGCGACTGGCCACGGCGACCGCCCATGATGCCGCACGCGGCGGCCGAAGCCGCGACGAAACACGCGCAAAGACCGGCTAGATCCCGCCGAGCTCCGAGAGCGGCCAGTACTTCATGAACACCTGGCCGGTGATCCAGTCCTCGGGCACGGGCCCCCAGAAGCGCGAGTCGTCCGACGCGCCGCGGTTGTCTCCGACCATGTACCAGTGCCCGTCCGGCACCGTGATCTCGGCCTCGAACTCGCAGCCGGGAGCGCCGCGGCACGCTCGCGCATACGGCTCGGCCAGGGGCTTGCCGTCGAGGATCACGCGTCCTCCGCGGATCGCCAGGCGGTCGCCCGGGCCGGCGATGACGCGCTTGACGAAGGTGACCGCGGCCCTCGTCTCGCCCGGCTTCGGGCACAGCTGCGTCTCGGAGACCTCCGCGCCGCACTTCGCGCCCTGGCCCACCGCGGCGGCAGGCGGGTTGAACACGACGACCTCGCCGACGTCGGGTCCCGCTAGGCGGTTGACGACGAAGCGGTCGCCGGCCTGGATGGTCGGCACCATCGACTCGCTCGGCGCGCGGTACGGCTTGAGGACGAGCGCGAACAGCGCGAAGCTGACCACGGCCAGCACACCGAGGACGCCGACGATCCCCACGAAGATCCGCTGCCACCAACGCAGCCTGGAAGGCGCCCCGGAGGACGCCGCGGTCACAGCAGGCCGATGCGGTTCGGCGGCCAGTACGTGGCGAACGCGCCGCCGATGAACCACTTGCGGGGCACCGGGCCCCAGAACCGCGAGTCGTCGGACTGGTCGCGGTTGTCGCCCATCATGTACCAGTGGTTCGGGGGGATCGTGATCTCCCCGGGGAAGTCACAGCCCGCGCTGGCCGCGCAGTCCTCGGCGTACGGCTCGTCGAGCGGCTTGCCGTTGAGGATCACGCGCCCCTGACGCACGGAGATCTTGTCGCCGGGCCCGGCCACGACGCGCTTGATGAAGTTCACGTCGGCCTGCGTCCCGACGGCCTTCGAGCACAGCTGCGACTCGCTGACCTCGACGGCGCACTTCTGCCCCTCGCCGACGGCGCCGACGGGCGGGTGGAAGACCATGACGTCGCCGACCTCGGGGTCGGTGAAGTTGTTGCCGATCCGGTTGACCAGCACGCGCTGGTTGACCTGGAGCGTCGGGACCATCGACTCGCTCGGGATCCGGTACGGCTTGACGAGGAAGGCCTGGATGCCGAGCGCGAGGCCCAGCGCGACCACGACGATCACGACGAGCTCGACGATCGAGCCCCCCGTGGACTTCTGCTTCGTGGCCACTACGCCGGCTTGTCGTCGCCGGAGGCCTCCGATGCCGGGGCCTCCCCGCCGGACGCCTGCGCGCCGCCCTCGGGGGCGTCGGCCGGCTCGTCGAGCGGCGCCTCGTCGGAGGCGGGAGCGATGTCGGCGGCCTCGGCGGCGCTGGTGTCCTCGGCGACCTCGCCGGTGACGTCGACGGCCTCGGGCTCGGCGGCGGCCTCGGCCTCGAGCTGGGCGACCGGATCGTTGAGCAGGCCGGGCTCGACCGTCTCCTCCGGGCCGACGTACCGGCGCTCGCGGACGCGGGCGCGCTTGCCGACGCGCTCGCGCAGGTAGTAGAGCTTGGCGCGACGGACGTCACCGCGGGCGGCGACCTCGATCTTCTCGATCTTCGGCGAGTGGACGGGGAACGTGCGCTCCACCCCGACGCCGAACGACTGCTTGCGGACGGTGAAGGTCTCGCGCGCGCCGTGGCCCTGGCGCTTGATGACGACGCCCTCGAAGACCTGGGTACGACGGCGCGTGCCCTCGATGACCTGGAAGTGGACGCGCACGCGGTCGCCCGCCTGGAAGCGGGGGACGCGGCGAAGCTGCGCGCGTTCGAGGGATTGGATGACCACGGACATAGCGGTGACGCAGGGTAGCGAACCGGGCTTACGACCCGGCCGAAGACCCACGCTGCTGGGAGAGCCCGCGACGCCAGTTGCGGATCTCCGCGTGGTGCCCGCTCAGGAGCACGTCGGGCACCTTCCAGCCGCGGTACTCGGCGGGCCGCGTGTAGTGCGGGTACTCGGGGTTGCCGTCGAGGGCTGCGGAGAACGACTCCTCCACCGCGGACTCCTCGTGCCCGAGCGACCCGGGCAGCTTGCGCAGGATCGCGTCGCAGGCGACCATCGCCGCGAGCTCGCCCCCGCTGAGCACGTAGCGCCCGATGCTCATCACGTCGGAGCAGAAGTGCTGGACGATCCGCTCGTCGAAGCCCTCGTAGCGCCCGCACAGGAACGTCACGGCCTCCTCCTCGGCGAGCTCGTCCACCCACGCGTCGTCGAGCTGCCGCCCGCCCGGCGTGAGCGCGATGACCCGGCGCTGCGTGCGCAGCTCGACCGGGTCGACGCCGTAGAAGCCCTGCAGCGCCTGGTCCATGACGTCGACGCGCAGGACCATCCCGGCGCCGCCCCCGAAGGGCGTGTCGTCGACGACGCGTCCGCTGAGCGTCGTGTGGTCGCGCGGGTTGAGCGCGCGCAGCTCGTGGCCGGCGTCGGCCGCGTTGCGCACGTGGCGCTGGCCCTGGAACCACCCGAACCACTCCGGGAAGAGGGTGACGACGTCAAGCTGCACCGAGGAACCCCGCGTCTACGTCGATCCGCTTCGCCTCGACGTCGATCGCGCGGATCGCGTCCTTGACCATCGGGACGAGCATCCCGTTGTCGAGCTCGAGCACCTCGCACGACGGCATGCCCATGAGGCGGACGACCTCGCCGAGGGAACGCTCTCCGTCGGCCACCCGGCAGCCCACGAGGTCCTCGGCGAGGTACTCGTCCTCCTCGAGCGGCGGCCGGAAGGCCTCGTCGACGTGGAGCTCCTGGCCGCTCAGCGCCTCCGCGGCCGTGCGGTCGTCGATGCCCTCGACCCGGATGAGGGGCTTGTGATCGGAGCCCTTGCGCTCGACGATCTCCCCGAGCCCTTCGAGGACCATCCCCTCGATCAGCAGCTCGGCGTTCGGCGACGCGACGGAGAAGCTGCCGTCGAGCCCATGCGCGCGGCCGACGCGGCCGACCAGCATCAGTCGACGATGTCGACGAGGACGCGGCGGTTGTCCTTGACCGCCGCGGCCTTGATGACGGTGCGCAGCGCGTTCGCCGTGCGTCCGCCACGACCGATGATGCGGCCGTAGTCGTCGTCGCCCACGCTCAGCTCGAGGACGACGGTGCCGTCGTCCTCGGAGAACTGCTCGACGGACACCGCCTCCGGCTCGGAGACGAGCATCCGGACGAGATCCTCGAGTAGGTCCTTCAGCGCGCGTTGGGGTCGATGCCCTGCGTGCGCAGGAGCTTGCGGACCTGATCGGTGGGCTGTGCCCCGCGGGCCAGCCAGCCGCGCACCTTGTCCTCGTCGATCTTGATCGTCGACGGGTCGGTCTGCGCGTTGTACTGCCCGACGATCTCGAGGATGCGACCGTCGCGCGGCGACCGCTGGTCAGCGGCCACGATGCGCCAGACGGGATCCTTCTTGCCGCCGATGCGTGTGAGTCGAAGTCTTACGGACATGCGGCGGGAGACTCTAGCGCGTGGCTCGTCAGCGGGATTGACGCATGAGCGCGCCGATGTCCGGCATGCGTCCCTTGCCGAGCTGCTTCATGACCTTCTGCATCTGGCCGAACTGCTTGACCAGCGCGTTGACCTGCTGGACCGACGTGCCCGAACCCTTGGCGATCCGCGCGCGGCGCGAGCCCTTGATGAGCTCGGGGCGCCGGCGCTCCTCGGCGGTCATCGACAGGACGATCGCCTCGATGCGGTCGAGCTCGCGATCGTCGATCTTGACGTTGCGCATCTGCGCGCCGAGCCCCGGGATCATCCCCAGCAGCGAGCTCAGCGGGCCCATGCGCCGCATCATCTTCATCTGGTCGAGGAAGTCCTCGAAGGTGAACTGGCCCTTGCGCAGCTTCTTCTCGAGCGCGGCCGCGTCGTCCTCGTCGACCTGCGCCTCGGCCTTCTCGATGAACGACAGGACGTCGCCCATGCCGAGGATCCGCTGCGCCATGCGGTCGGGGTGGAACTTCTCGAAGTCCCCGAGCTTCTCGCCCGTCGACGCGTACATGATCGGCTTGCCCGTGACCTGCTTGACCGACAGCGCGGCGCCGCCGCGGGCGTCGCCGTCGAGCTTGGACATCACGACGCCGTCGAAGTCCACGGCCTGAGCGAACTGCTCGGCGACGTTGACCGCGTCCTGGCCGGTCATGGCGTCGACGACGAGCAGGATCGCGTGGGGCTTGACCGCGCCGCGGATCCGCTTGAGCTCGTCCATGAGCGCCTCGTCGACGTGCAGGCGGCCGCTCGTGTCGACGATGAGGACGTCCTTGCCGTCCATCTTCGCGCGGTCGAGCGCCCAGCGGGCGATGTCGACCGGGTCGCGGTCGGTGCCCTGCTCGTAGACGTCGGCGCCGGCCTGGGCTCCGACCTTGATGAGCTGGTCTACGGCAGCGGGGCGGTAGACGTCGCAGGCGGCCACGGCGACGCTCGAGCCGTGGTCCTCCTTGAGGTGCTTGGCGAGCTTGCCCGTCGCCGTCGTCTTGCCCGAGCCCTGGAGGCCCGCCATGAGGATCACCGTCGGCGGCCGCGGCGAGAACGAGATCCCGCCGGCCGCGCCGCCCATGAGCTTCGTGAGCTCCTCGTTGACGATCTTGACGACGGTCTGGCCGGGGTTGAGCGCCCCGACGACCTCCTCGCCGAGCGCCCGCTCCTTCAGCGCCTTCGTGAACTCGCGGACGACCTTGAAGTTCACGTCGGCCTCGAGCAGCGCGAGGCGGATCTCGCGCATCGCCGCGTTGACGTCCGCCTCGGTCAGGGTGCCGCGCTGGCGGACGTCGGCCAGCGTCTGCTGGAGCTTCTCTGAGAGGGCGTCGAACATCGGTCGGCTCAAGGGTAGGGACAGCCGTACCGACAGCGCCACCTCGGCGGCGTACGGTCGTTGGCATCGTGACGACCGTACGCCGCACCGCCTACCTCCTGCTCAGCCTCGCGACCGGCACGGCTTGGTTCGTCGCGTTCGTGACGCTGCTGCCGCTGGGCGCCGGCCTGGCGATCACGCTCGTCGGCCTGCCGATCCTCGTCGGCACGCTGTACCTCATCCGCCCGCTGGCGCGATTCGAGCGCACGCTCGCCCGCGTGCTGCTCGACGAGGAGATCGAGTCGCACTACCGGCGCCCGGAACGGCCGGGCCGCTGGCCGGCGATCCAGGCGCGGCTCGCGGACCCGCAGACGTGGAAGGACTTCGTCTTCCTGATGATGCAGATGCCGCTCGGGGTCTTCTCGTTCGCGGCGGCGGTCTGCCTGATCGCCGTCCCGCTGTGGTTCCTCGCGGCGCCGGCCTTCTACTGGGCGATCGACTTCGACGGCGAGGAGGGCATCGACCTCGGCCTCGCGCGCGTCGACACGCTGCCCGAGTCGCTGGCGATGTCGGCCGTCGGTGTGCCGATCGCCTACCTGGCCATCGTGCTCCTCCGCCTCCTCGGACGTGCCGCGGCCGCATGGGCGCTGCTGCTGCTGTCCTCGACGCCCGACCCCGAGCTCACCGCTCAGGTCACCGACGCCCGGTCGGCGCAGGCGCGGATCATCGAGGCCGGCGACGCCGAGCGCCGGCGCCTCGAGCGCGACCTGCACGACGGCGCGCAGCAGCGGCTCGTCGCGCTCAGCCTCAAGCTCGGGATGGCGAAGTCCAGGCTGTCGGACGACAACGCGGCGGCGACGCTCGTCGAGGAGGCGCACGCGGAGTCGCGCGCGGCGCTCGACGAGCTGCGCGACCTCGCGCGCGGCATCCACCCGGCGGTCCTCACCGACCGCGGCCTGCGCCCCGCCCTGGAGGCGCTCGCCCGCCGGTCCTCGGTGCCGGCGGAGCTGACCGACGCGCCGGACGTGCGGCTCCCTCCCGCGATCGAGGCCGCCGCCTACTTCGTGGTGAACGAGTGCCTGGCGAACGTCGCCAAGTACTCGGAGGCCGAGCAGGCGACGGTGGCCGTGCGCGAGCAGGTCGGCACGCTCGTCGTCGAGGTCGTCGACGACGGCCGCGGCGGGGCCGACCCGGCCGCGGGGTCGGGGCTACGGGGCCTCGTGGACCGCGTCGGCGCGCTCGACGGCACGCTCGAGGTCGTCAGCCCGCCCGGCGTCGGCACGCGCGTGCGCGCCGAGCTGCCGTTGACGGTCAGGCCCGTCGGATCAGCGTGACGCCGTCGCGGACCGTCAGGATCACCTGGACGGTCCGTGGGTCGGCCGCGACGTGCTCGTTGAAGCGCGCGAGATGCTCGTTGCGCTCGTGGCCGAGCGTGTTGTCGGCGACGATGAGCCCGCGCGGTGACAGCTTCGGGAGCACCGCCTCGTAGTAGTCGACGTAGCCGTCCTTGTTGGCGTCGATGAAGACGAGGTCGAACGGGTCGGTGAGCGACTCGATCGTCTGCATCGCGTCGCCCTCGCGGACCGAGATCCGGCCGTGGCGCTCGACGTGGCGCCGCGCGAAGGCCGCCCGCTCCGGGTCGGCCTCG
>CADCVT010000268.1 GCA_902806215.1 uncultured Solirubrobacteraceae bacterium
CGTTCCTGAGCTTCTTCCGGGTGGCGCTCGCCTCGCTCGTGCTGCTGCCGCTCGCCTGGCGCCGCGGGGCGCTCTCGGGGATCCGCGGCCGCTGGCGCGCGGTCACCGCGTTCGCGGTGTTCGAGATCGTCCTGCCGTTCCCGCTCATCGCGTTCGGCGAGAAGGAGGTCGCGAGCTCGCTGGCGGCGATCCTCATCGCGGCGCTGCCGCTGACCATCGCGCTGCTGGCGATCCGCGTCGACCAGGAGGAGCGCGTCCACGGCGCGCGGCTGGCCGGCCTGTTCGTCGGGCTCGCCGGCGTCGTCGTGCTGCTGGGCGTCGACGTGTCCGGCTCGTCGGCCGAGCTGCTCGGGGCCCTTGCGATCCTAGCCGCGACGGTGGGCTACGCCGTCGGGCCGCTCGTCATCAAGCGCTGGCTCGCCGACCTCGACGCGCTCGGGCCGATCGCGGTCTCGCTGGCGATCGCCACGCTCCTGCTCGCGCCGGCCGCCGCGCTGACGGCGCCGAGCGAGGTCCCGTCGGGCGAGACCGTCGTGTCGATGATCGTGCTCGGCCTGCTGTGCACGGCGGTCGCGTTCGTCCTGTGGTTCTCGCTCATCGCCGAGGTCGGCCCGAGCCGTGCGTCGGTCATCACCTACGTCAACCCGGTCGTCGCGGTGGCCCTGGGCGTGACGATCCTCGGGGAGAGCGTGACCGCGAGCGCGGTCGCGGGCCTGCTGCTGATCCTCGCGGGCTCATGGCTGTCGACCGGCGGCGGAGCGCCGCCCGGCCTGCTCATGCTGCTCGCCCGGCTGCGCCGGCGCTCGCCGGCCGAGCCGGCCGCGACGCCGCGCGTCAGCCCAGCGAGCGGATAGCCCGCGGGACGATCCGCCGGGCGACGCCGTTGAGCGCGGCGTTCGCCGCGTTGGCGCCGCAGGCGCCGTGCACGCCGCCGCCGGGGTGCGCCGAGGCCGAGGCGAGGTAGAGGCCGTCGATCGGCGTCTCGGGCCGGCCGAGGCCGGGCGTCGGGCGGAAGACGAGCTGCTGGTGGATCTGCGCGGTGCCGCCGTTGACCGCGCCGCCCACGAGGTTCTGGTTGGCATGCTCGAGCCCGACCGGCGTGAACACGTGACGTTTGCGGATGAGCTTGCGGAAGCCCGGCGCGACCTTCTCGACCTGCTCCTCCATGAGGTCGGCGAACGACTCGGTCTCGGCCTCGTCCCACCCCTCGGACGGCACGTGCGTGTACGCCCACGCGACCTCCTTGCCGGGCTCGGGCACGCGCTGCGGGTCGTAGCTCGCGTACTGCCCGAGCAGGAGGAACGGCTGCGACGGCAGCTCGCCCTTGTTGAGCTCGGCGGCGTGCTGGCTCAGCGCGTCGAGGCCCTCGGTCACGTGGACGGTGCCGGCGCGGCGGGCGTCCTCGTGCATCCACGGGATCGGGCCGTCGAGCGTCCAGTCGACCTTCACCGTGCCGCTGTCGTACTTGAAGCGCTTGAGCTCGACGCGGTGCTCGGCCGGGAGCATCTTCTCGTACAGCGCGCAGGCGCCCACGTCGGCGAGCACAGCCCGTGGAGCGTTGATCGTCTCGCCGCCGGCGGTCCGCACGCCGGTCGCGCGGCCGCCTTTGACCACGATCTCGGTCACCTCGGTGTCGCACCGGACCTCGCCGCCCCTGGCCTTCAGACGGGCCACGAGCGCGTCGGTGATGCCGCCCGCGCCGCCCTTGGCGACCGGCCAACCGAGCGACTGCCCGATCCCGCACAGCACCCAGCCGAACAGCGCGCTGCCGGCGGTGTCGGGCGTGACGTCGGCGTGCAGCGCGTTGCCGGCCAGCAGCCGCGCGGCGCCGTCGCCGCGGAACTCCTCCTCGATGTGCCGGCGCAGCGGGAGCACGCCGAAGCGCGCGAAGTCGAGCGTCTGCTTGATCCCGCCGAGGGCGCGCAGCAGGCGCCCGACCGGCCGGACCGGCGGGAACGGGTTCATGAGGAAGCTGATGAACGCTGGCTGCACATCGAGCCACTCCTGCGTCAGACGCGTCCACGCCTCGCCGTCGCCCGGCGCGAACGCGTCGACCGAGGCGGCCGTCCGCTCCACGTCGCGCCACAGCGTCGCGCAGGTGCCGTCGCTCGCCGGATGGGCGACCACAGCCTCGGCGTGCAGCCACTGCAGGCCGTGGTCCTCGAGGTGGAGCCTGCGCAGGTGCGGCGACGCGATCCCGAGCGGATAGAACGCGCTGAACAGGTCCGAGGTGAACCCGGGCTCGACGAGCTCGCCGCTGCGTACGGCGCCGCCGGGCTCGGGCTGCGCCTCGAGGACGAGCACGTCGAGGCCGGCGTCGGCCAGTACGTTCGCGCCGACTAGCCCGTTGGGCCCGGCGCCGATGACGATCGCGTCAGGCATGTGGGTAGGGCCAGTACCCACATGGCCGTCAACGAGATCCACATCGACACCCCGCCCGAGCGCGTCTTCGCCGTCCTCGCCGACTGGCGCAGCTACGGCGACTGGGTCGTGGGCTCGCGGTTCATCCGCGGTGCCGACCCGGGCTTCCCCGCCGCCGGCACCCGCTTCCACCACCAGGTGGGCATCGGGCCGTTGCATCTGAACGACCACACGAGCGTGCTCGAGGTCGACCAGCCGCGCAAGCTCATCCTCAAGGCCAAGGCCCGCCCGCTCGGGACCGCGATCGTCGACATGACGCTCGAGCCCGACAACGGCGGGACGAAGGTCATCATGCGGGAGGACCCGGGCGACACGCTCAGCGCGTTCGTGTTCAACCCGCTCACGCACCTGCTCGTGCGAGGGCGCAACGTCGAGTCGCTCGAGCGGCTCAAGCGGCTCGCGGAGAAGCGCCCCGACATCGGGCGTGACGTCTCCGTCGAACCGGGCAAGATCGCGGCGTGATCCTCAACGTCGCGATCGACGAGGGCGACGGTCCGCCGCTCGTCCTCCTGCACGGCTGGCCGCAGCACGCGGGGATGTGGCGCCATGTGGTCCCAACGCTGTCGAAGCGCTTCCGCTGCATCGCGCCCGACCTACGCGGCCACGGTTCGTCGCCGGCCCCGCGCGACGGCTACGACAAGCCCACGCTCGCCCAGGACGTCCTCGACACGATGGAGGAGCTCGGCATCGACAAGGCGCGGTTCATGGGCCACGACTGGGGCGCCTTCATCACCTCGATCATGGCCACGGACCATCCGACGCGGATCGAGCGGGGACTCATGCTCTCGGCGCCGGCGCCGTGGGACGCGAGCCTCGACCCCCGTCGGCTGGCGGGGATCGCGCACATGCCGATCATGGCCTCGCCGCTCGGGCCGACCGTCGGGCCGCAGCTCGGGAAGGCCATCCTGCGCGGATCGGGCGTCCCGGAGGCCGACGCCGAGGACTACATCGCGCCGCTGCGCGAGCCGGCCCGCCGTCGCGCCGCCTCGCAGTACTACCGCCAGTTCCTCCTCCAGGACCTGCCGAACGGGCTGCGGTCGCGCCCCGACAAGCCCGAGGTCCCGATCAAGGTCGTCGGCGGCGACCGCGACCCCGTCTGTCGCTGGAGCTCGCTCGACGCGACGTTCAAGGGCGAGGGCCACTTCATCGTCGACAAGGTCCCGAACAAGGTCATCCAGCAGGCGGAGGCCTTCCTGTAGGACCCGCAATAGCCTTGCGGCGTGTTCCTCTTCGAGCAGCTGGTGCGGCGCGAGCTGCGGCAGAAGTACCAGGGCTCCGTGCTCGGGGTGGCCTGGTACATCATCAACCCGCTCGTCCTGATGGCGTCGTACTGGTTCCTGTTCGGCGTCGTGCTGAAGCTGTTCGAGTACGAGCACTACCCGCTGTTCCTGCTCACCGGGCTCGTCGTCTGGCTGTTCTTCTCGCAGTGCCTGACCCAGGCGGCGACGTCGCTGCTGGACCAGGGCTCGCTCATCCGCAAGGCGCGCTTCCCGCGCGAGACGATCCCTGCGGCGGTCGTGACGGTGCAGCTCGTGACGTTCCTCGTCGTCCTCGGGCTGCTGGCGATCGTCACCGTCGCGATCCGCGGGACCGTCGACGTCGGGCTGCTCCTGCTGCCGGTGATCGTGGCCTGCCTGGCGGCGTTCACGCTCGGGCTGGCGCTCGCGGTCGCGGTGCTCCACGCGTTCTACCGCGACGTCGGGCCGATCCTCGGCGCGGTGCTGCTGCCGTGGTTCTTCCTGTCGCCGATCTTCTTCAGCGTCGAGTCGCTGACCGAGAACGAGGGCGCGGTCTTCGTGCTCGAGTGGCTCAACCCGGTCTCGCCGTACATCATCGCCATGCGGCAGGTCCTCTATTGGGGCGAGGTGCCGTCGGTGGCGGTGCTGCTGTTCGTCGTCGTCGCTGCCGCGGTCGCGCTGCTCGGCGGGCGGGCGCTGTTCCGGCGGATGGAGCGCGAGCTGGCGGTGGTCGTGTGAGGCCGGGGGAGATCGTCCTCGAGCACGCGTCGCGGGCGTTCGAGGTGCGCGCCGATCCCGGCCGCACGCTCAAGGAGCTCGTGCTCGGGCGCAACCGCGGCGGCCCGGCGCCGGTCCAGGCGCTGCGCGACGTCTCGCTGCACGTCGCGCCGGGCGAGACCGTCGGGATCGTCGGGCGCAACGGCGCCGGCAAGACGTCGACGCTGCGGGTCCTCGCGCAGATCGTGCCGCTCGACTCGGGGCGCTGCGAGGTCGGCGGCCGCGTCGTCGCGCAGCTCGAGCTCGGCGCCGGGTTCGGCCGCTCGTTCACCGGGCGCGAGAACGTGTTCCTCAACGCGGCTCTGCACGGCCTCGAGAAGCCCGAGGTCGAGGCCAAGCTCGACGACATCCTCGACTTCGCCGGACTCGACGAGTTCGCCGACCTGCCGGTCGCGACGTACTCGCAGGGCATGTACCTGCGGCTCGGCTTCGCGATCGCCGCGCACCTCGACCCCGACGTGCTGCTGGTCGACGAGGTGCTGGCCGTGGGCGACGAGGCGTTCCAGCGCAAGTGCGAGGAGCGGATCGCCGAGCAGATCGCCGGCGGCGCCACGCTCGTGCTCGTCTCGCACGATGCCGGCGTCATCGAGCGCACGTGCGAGCGCGTCGTCGTGCTCGACCACGGTGCCGTCGTCTTCGACGGTCCCGCCGCCGACGGGATCGCGTTCTACCGCGAGGAGGCGCTGGTCTGATGCGACCCGAGGACGCCGTTCCGGCCGCCCGCGCCGCCGCCGAGGCCGCGCGCGAGCGCGGCGCCGACCGCGACGACCTCGGCGGCGTCGCCGTCGCGCCGACCGACCGGATCACGACCGAGCGGCTGCTCGAGTGGGCGGTGATCGAGCCCGACCTCGACGTCGTGCGCTCGACGCGCCGGCACGGCGGCGCGATCACGTGGGTCAAGCGGGCGCTGGTCCGTGCGCTGCGTCAGTACCTCGCCGAGCAGCAGGCGCAGCAGACGCGCTTCAACCTCGCGGTCGCCGGGCGCCTGACGGAGATCGAGGAGCGCCTCGAGCGCCTCGAGCGCGGCGCGTGAACGTCCACCAGGTCCTCAGCGGCGCCGGGCCGGTCGACGCCGTGACGCGCCAGGCGCTCGCGTGGCGCGAGCGGTTCTCGGCCTGGGGCTGGGGCGGCACCGACGTCGCGGTCAACATCGACCCGCGCATGAACGGCGCCGTCGCCCCGCTGGCCGGGTTCGCGCCCGCCCCGGACGACGTGCTGCTCGTTCACTACTCCGCGTACGCGCAGCGGCTCGCGTCGGTGATGGACCTCCCGAACCGGACGCTCCTGCTATCGCACAACGTCACCCCGGCGCGGTGGCTGTGGGACCACGACGCGATGATCGCGATCCAGTGCTCGCTCGGCAGGCGCCAGCTGCCGCAGTTCGCGGCGCGCGCGGACGCGGTCGCGGGGGTGAGCGCCTACAACGCGAGCGAACTGGGCTCCGACACCGTGATCCCGATCCTCTTCGAGAGCGCCGAACGTACGTCAGAGGGGGCTATAGCCCCCCTTCGCGTACGTTCGCGGCTCTTGTTCGTGGGGAGGCTCTCGCCGCACAAGCGGCAGGACGAGCTCATCCGCGTCGTTGCTCTGCTGCGCCGCAACCGCGTGCCCGACGCGACGCTGACGCTGGTCGGCGAGCCGCTCAACCCCGCGTACCGGCGGGCGCTCGGCGAGCTGGCCGACGAGCTCGCTCCGGGCGCGGTCACGTTCGCGAGCGGCCTGTCCGACGACGCGCTCGCCGAGCGCTACCGCGATGCGGACGTGTTCGTCTCGCTGTCCGAGCACGAGGGGTTCTGCGTGCCGCTGCTCGAGGCGTTCGACGCGAGCGTGCCCGTCGTCGCGCGGCCGTCGGGCCGCATCCCGGAGGTCGCCGGTCGCGCGGCGCTGCTCGCCGACGACCACGACCTCGCCGTCGTGGCGGAGCTCGTCGCGCTCGCGCTCGAGGACGGCGATCTTCGCGACGAGCTCGTCCGGCGCGGCCGCGCCCGCGTCGAGGCGTACGCGCCGGAGCGCACCGCCGAGACGATGCGCGCCGCGCTGGAGGCGCTGCGATGAGGCGCTTCGGGGCGCTTGTCGCGGCGGCGGTGCTCGTCGCCGGCTGCGGCGGCGCCGGCGCCGAGCTCCCCGACGGCGCGGGGGAGGACTACCAGCGCTGGCGCACGGAGGTCGAGGAGGTGTGCGAGAGCTTCCGCTCGCGCGTCGAGAAGCTGCCGAACCCGAGCTCGAAGATCCGCGAGGGCTCCGACGCCGAGCGGCTGCGCAAGCTCGCCGACGCGGCGCAGCCGATCGCCGACCAGTACCTCGACGCGGCCCGCCGCACGCGCGCGGTGAAGCTGCCGCGCGAGCGCGCCGACGTCGCCCGCGACTACGTCGAACGCTTCGAGCGCCGCGCCCGGGCATACGCGACGATCCCCCGCGTCGCGCGCACCGGCGACCGCGACGAGACGACCGAGCTGACGAACCGCGACGAGCAGCTCGCGCGGCAGCTCGCGTTCGCGACCGAGCAGGCCGGCATCCGCTGCTGACCCGCCGGGTCGCTCACCGGCTGCGCCCCGTGATCGCGATGCCGTTGATCGTCTGGACCATCTCGCGCGAGCAGTTCTCCGGGCCCGGCACCGACGCCTGCATCCGGTAGAGCGCGAAGTGCACGTTCTGCCACAGCACGCCGCCGGTCGCGTCGGGCGGGCGACCCCACGCGCGCTCGCGCAGGATGAAGTCCGCCTTGCGTGAGACCGGCACGTGCGGATAGCTCGTGCCCAGCAGCGGCCGCTGCGAGCACACCGGCCGGCTCGCCAGGAAGTACCCCGTCCACAGCTGCCGCGGCGGGTCGACGTCGAAGCGGATCGAGTCGCCGGGCGGGACGTGGTCGGCCGCGTCGCGGACGCCGATGATCCACGCCGGCGTCTGGTCGAACGTCATCACGGTCTCATCGCGCGCACCCTCGATGCCGACCGCGACCAGCACGGCGAGCAGCGCCGGCGCGAGCCAGCGCCGCGCGCGCAGCCGCGAGATCGCGACCGTCGCGATCAGCAGCGCAAGCGGTCCGACGAACGCCAGCGCCTTGAAGTGGAAGTACCAACCGAAGTCGCGCGGGCGAAACCACGCGGCGACGACGATCCCGAACACGAGGATCGCGCCGAGCGCCGCGCCCAGCGCACGTGGCTGGCGGCGTAGCTCCCACACGATCGCGACCGCGAGCGGCAGGCCGAGCACGAGCAGCCAGGTCGTCGTGGGCAGGCCGACGAACTGGTGCTCGGGGACGAAGCCGAGCAGGTCGCCGCCCCAGCTGCGCAGGTCGCTGTCGGGGTCGACGACGACGCCGACGGCGGCCGCCATCTTCTCGATCACGCCCTGCAGCGGGACGAGCGCGAGCAGCAGCAGCGGCACCATCCACCAGCGCCACAGGCCACGCAGCCGACCGCGCTCGGGCCACAGGAGGAACGCGAGCGCGACGAGCGGGATCGGCAGCAGCAGCGGGTACGCGAAGGCGCCGACGAGCAGCACGATCGCCAGCAGCGCATACGCCTGGCGCCACGCGAGCAGCAGCGCGAACGGCAGCACCGCGAAGCCCCACAGCTGGTTGAAGTACGGGTGCATGATCACCTGGAGCGCGACGCGGTCCAGCCCGACCACCGCCATGCCGACGGCCGCCCCGCCGAGCCCCGCGCCGAGGCCGTCGCGCGCGAGCAGGAAGAACCCGAGCGCCGCGATCCCGAACAGCACGGCGGTGAACGGCGCGAACGCCTCCCACGTCTCCTGCCCCGTCACCGTCGCGACGGCCGCCAGCGGGTAGTAGATCGGCGGCTTCGACCGCCAGACGAGCGGCACGCGGTCGACAGGTTCCTCCGGCGCGATCGCCGTCGGCGGGTGGCCCTGGAGGAAGTGCGCGGTGCCGACCGCGAGGTGCGCGTCGGAGCCGGTGCCCGGGACGGTCGGCGTCCCGGCCCGGAACACCGGGACGAGCGCGACGCACGCCACGAGCACCGCGATCCACAGCGGCCAGGCGACCTCGCGCAGCAGGACCGGCCGCGCCGGAGGGCCCGCGCGCCGCACGGCGACCACGCCGAGCGCAGCGAACCCCGCGACGACGAGCGCCAGGTTCACGACGAACGGCACCCGCGCGTACCCGAGCACCGAGAGCCCGAGCGCGAGCGAGCAGGCGCCGATCGGCAGGACCCACAAGAGCTCGCGCTCGCGCAGCGACGCCGGCAGCAGCAGCCGCGTCACGCCGAAGCCCGCGATCGCGAACAGCGCGCACGTCGCCGCCGCCGTCAGCGCGATCTCGCCCACCGCGCCCACGCCGCGCACGCCCGCGTCGTAGGCGACGGAGACCGCCGCCCATCCGACGAAAGCTGCGAGGGCTAGATGCGCTAGCTGCCGGCGTGACGGGCGCGCGCGTGGGTCATCACCCGGCGCATGAACACCGGGTTGCCCAGCAGATAGCGCCGCCACATCCGGCCGGGCTCGATCGCCAACCTGAAGATCCATTCCAGTCCATTGTCGGCCAGCCAGCCGGGCGCCCGCGGGACCTTGCCCGACACGACGTCGAACAGCGCCCCCACGGTCCACAGCACGTCGACGTCGAGGCGGTGCGCGTTGGCCTGCACCCACAGCTCCTGCTTCGGCGTCCCCATGCCGACGAGCAGGATGCTCGGCCGGCGGGCGTTGATGTCCTCGACGACGCGGTCGTTGTGGGGTGAATCGACGTCGAAGTAGCCGTGGTGGTGCCCGACGACGTCGAGCGCGGGGAACCGCCGCTCGAGGTTCGCCGCCGCGCGTCCGGCGACCGTCGGCTCGGAGCCCAGCAGGTAGATCGACTCGCCGATCTGCTCGCACATCGCCGCGAGGCTCCAGATCCAGTCCGCGCCGGTCATGCGGTGCGGGATCGGCGCCTCGAGCGCCTTCGCCGCCAGCCGCACGCCGTACCCGTCGCAGTAGACGAGGTCGGCCGCCTCGAGCGCGCCGCGCAGCTCGGCGTTGCCCGCCGACTGGTTGAGCACGTGGGCATTGGCGTACATCACGCGTCGCGGCAGCCGCGGGCCGTCGCCGTTGCGACTGGCCCAGCTCGTGACCCTCTGGAGGAGATCCTCAGGACGCCCGAGATCGATCGGGATGTCGAAGATCCACGACAGCTCCCGCGCCTCTTGCGTCCGTGGGGTCTCTCCCCTGACCTCCACCGCGACTGCCATGTGAGGCGGGATCGTACCTTCCTCGCCGACATGAATGGTGTGGTCCTCGACGTGACGGAGGGGCAGGGCGCGAGCCTGCGGGGCTGGGGCCGCTACGTCGACATGCTCGCTCGGGCCCTCGGCGGCGACGTCGAGTGCGTCGCCGGACGGCTGCGCGGGCCCGAGATCCTGTGGGAGCAGGTCGGGCTGCCGCGCGCGTTGCGCCGCCGCGGCGCTGCGCTCGTCCACGCGCCGAACTGCTTCCTGCCACTCGTGCGACCGTGCCCCGGCGTCGTGACGATCAACGACCTCGCGTTCGAGGTGTTCCCCGAGGACTTCGCGCCGCGGACGCTGTGGAAGTACCGGACGTTCGC
>CADCVT010000269.1 GCA_902806215.1 uncultured Solirubrobacteraceae bacterium
ACCGCGAGCAGGGGCTCGAGAGGTTCTACCGCTCGATCGAGCCGCTGCTCGAGTCGCCCAAGCTCGGCCCGCAGCTGTGGCAGCTGCCGCCGAACTTCCAGCGCGACGACGAGCGCCTCGACGCGTGGCTCGACGCGTTGCCGCCCGGCCGCCACGCGGTCGAGTTCCGGCACAGGTCGTGGCTCGAGCCCGACGTCCTCGGGATCCTCCACGCGCACGGCGCCGCGCTCGTCATCGCTGACGACCCGCGGCGCGTGCAGATCCCGCACGAACTGACCACCGAATGGACGTTCGTGCGCTTCCACTACGGCCGCCGCGGCAGGCGCGGGAACTACAGTGAGACGGAGCTGCGGGAGTGGGCCGCGCGCCTCTCGGACCTCGCCACCCAGGCCGAGGTCTTCGCCTACTTCAACAACGACTGGGAGGTGTTCGCCGTCCGCAACGGGCTCCGGATGAAGCAGCTGCTCGGACTGTGAACGCCTACCTGCGCATCCTCCGCACGCCCCGCATGGGGGCGCTTCTGTTCGCGTCGCTGATCGGCCGGCTGCCGATCGGCATCAACGGCCTCGCGATGATCCTCTTCCTCCAGCAGGAGACCGGATCGTTCACGGTTCCGGGAGCGGTCGCGGGCGGCCTCGTCCTCGGCACCGGCGTGGCGGCGCCGCTGATGGGCCGGCTCGTCGACCGGCTCGGGGCGAAGGTCCTCGTCCCGATCGCCGTCGGCCACGCGGCGGGGATCCTGTCCTTGCTGGGGCTCGGCCTCGCGGGCGCCCCGGCCCCTGCGCTCGTCGCGATGGCGATCGTCACCGGCTCGCTGTTCCCGCCCAACGCGCCGATGCTCCGCGGCCGCTACCCGGCGCTGCTGCGCGACGCGCCCGAGCTCATACCGGTCGCATACGCGCTCGACAGCGTCCTGCTCGAGCTGACGTTCGTCACCGCGCCGCTGCTCGTCGCGCTCCTCGTCCTGGTGCTCGGGCCGCCGGCCGCGCTCGTGCTGAGCGCCGTGCTGGCGATCACCGGCACGCTCATGTTCGTGGCCTTCCTGCCGTCGGAGCTCAAGGGCGGCGAGGCGAGCCCGGCGGGTCACGGCTGGCTCGGCGCGCTGCGCTCACCGGCCATCCAGACGCTCGTCCTGACGATGCTGCCGCTGGGCTTCGGGTTCGGCGCGCTCGAGGTGGCGCTGCCGGCGTTCGGCGAGGCGGAGGGCCGCGTCGAGCTGGGCGCGATCCTCATCGCCGTGTGGTCGCTCGGCAGCGCGATCGGCGGCTTCACGTTCGGCGTGCGCGCGCGGCGCGCGCCGCTCGCCGACGTGCACCGCCGCCTGACCCTCGCGGTGCCGTTCTCGTTCGCGCTGCTGCTGCTCGCGACGTCGCCGGTCGCGATGCTCCTGCTGCTCATCCCGGCCGGCCTCTTCATCGCGCCGGTCATCGCCACGCGCAACGAGCTCGCTCAGGCGGCGGCGCCCGCCGGCACGAAGACCGAGGCGCTGACGTGGCCGATGACCGCGCTCGTCGGCGGGTTGTCGCTCGGCGCCGCGTCGGGCGGCGCACTGATCGACGCGTCGAGCTGGCGGGCGGCGGTGGCCGCCGCGGTGATCGCGGCGGCGCTGGCCGCGCTGATCGCGCTGCTGCGGCGCGCCAGCCTGCGCGCCGTTGTTGTGAGCTAACCCCGCGAGGGGTCGATCTCGTCCTCGCCGTGGACGAGCGCCTGGTTCTGGCGGCGTTCGCCGAGCGCCTGCCCGACGGCAAGGCCGATCAGGCCGTGGAGGAGAAGGGGGAAGGCGATGAAGAAGACGACGACGAGACCGGCCGAGTCGGCCCATTCGTCACCGTTCCATCCGAGGAAGTCAGCCAGCGGCATGTCCCAGAAGATAGCCGGGTAGCGTGCCGCGTGATGTCAGCCGTCCGGCTCCGCGGGATGCACGCGCTCGTCGAGCATGACGGGGTCGAGGACGCGGTCGCGGTCGAGGAGCCGCTGGAGATCCGCGTCGACGGCGAGCCGCTCGCGGTGACCATGCGCACCCCGGGTCACGACGAGGAGCTCGCGCTCGGGTTCCTGCTCGGCGAGGGGCTCATCGACGGCCCACGGGACGTGACGCTGCCGGAGGACCTGAGCGCCAACACCGTCGACGTTCAGGGACCCCTGCTTCGCGACGTGTCGGCGCGGCGCTTCTACACGACGTCGTCGTGCGGTGTGTGCGGAAAGGGCGCGGCCGAGGAGGTCAAGGTCCTCGCCGAGACGTTCGACGACGACGGGCTCGGCATCGAGCGGGAGATCCTCGCGTCGTTGCCCGACCTCCTCATCCAGCCCGGCTTCGAGAAGACCGGCGGCCTCCACGCGACGGGACTGTTCGACGCCGCGGGCGCGCTGCTCGTCGTCCGCGAGGACGTCGGGCGCCACAACGCGATGGACAAGGTGATCGGCTGGGCAGTACGCGAGCGATGCGCGCCCCGGATCCTCTGCGTCAGCGGCCGGCTCTCCTTCGAGCTCGTGCAGAAGGCGGCGGTGGCGGGCGCCCCGATCCTCGTCGGCGTGGGCGCGCCGACGTCGCTGGCGGTGCAGACCGCCGGTGTGGTCGGCATGACGCTCGCCGGCTTCGCCCGCAAGGGCTCGGTCAACGTCTACACGGGCGGGCACCGTGTCCGGTGACGGCCGCGACAACGGGGTGCAGAAGCTCCGCCGGCTGCCGCTCGTCGGCAAGGTCGCCGACTGGGGGATGGGCCCCGCCGCCCTGAGCGAGAACACGCGCAAGACCGGCTCGCGCATCGCCGGCCTGAAGGCGACCGAGTCGGTCTGCCCGTACTGCGCCGTCGGCTGCGGCCAGGTCGTCTACACGCGCGGCGACGAGCTCGTCGACATCGAGGGCAACCCGAACTCCCCGATCAACCAGGGCACGCTGTGCCCGAAGGGCTCGGCGTCGCGGCAGCTCGTCAAGCAGCCCGGCCGCGTGACGAAGGTCCGCTACCG
>CADCVT010000270.1 GCA_902806215.1 uncultured Solirubrobacteraceae bacterium
CCGCTCTACCCTGAGGTGAACGAGAATCGTGTTCACGTTAGGGAGGATCGATGGAGACAGTCGTCAGCATCGTCGGAACGGGCCAGATGACCAAGCGCGCCGCGGAGCTGTTGGCGGCGGGCGTCGACGGCGAGCTGGGGCTGCGGCTTCTCGATCGCGACCTACGGGCAGCTGAGCAGGCTGCCGACCGGGTGCGCCGAGCGGCACCCGAGGTGCGGGTCACGGCCGGCACCGTGGACGCGCTCGACGTCGAGGCCTGCGCGACGGCCGTCGCGTCCAGCGACCTCGTCGTGCTCGGCGCCGGGCCGTTCCTGCGAACCACCGAGCCGGTTGTCCGCGCCTGCGTGCGCGCGGGCGTCGACCTCCTGGACATAGGCGACGACGCCGAGGCCGCTCAGGCGGCGCTCGCGCTCGACGCCGAGGTCGCCGCGGCCGGGGTCTGCGTCTCCATCGGCTGCGGCGCGTCCCCGGGGCTGACGAACGTGCTGGCCGCCGACGCCGCCGACGCGCTCGACGAGGTCGAGCGGATCGACGTGGGCTGGGTCGTCGGCGACGAGGGCCCGCAGGAGCTCGGCGACGCCGTCCTCCAGCACTGGGTCCACTGCGTCGCCGGCAGCTGCAGCACGTCCTCGTGGATGGACCTCGAGCGGATGGACGACAGCACCGGAGCGGCCTGCGCGGCGTTCGCCCGCCTGGCGCTGCGCGACCGCACGCCGGGGGTGCGCGCGCCGGAGGACTGGGTGACCCTGCCCGAGTTGCGCGAAGCCCTCGACGCCGTCCGGGCGGTGCCCGCGTGACGGCGGTCCGCCGCCCGCAGCAGGCTCGCAGCCAAGCGCGCTTCGAGGCCCTGCTCGACGCCGTCGGCACCGTGCTCGCCGACCGCGGCCCGGGTGCGGGGATGCGCGACATCACCGAGGAGGCGGGCGTCAGCGTCGGCTGGGCCTACCGGTACTTCGCCGACCGCGACGCGCTGCTCGACGGCTTCGTCCTTCGCGCCCTCGAGCGCGCCGATGCGCGCTTCGCCACCATCGCCGACCGCGCGCGGGACCCGATCGCGCTCAGCGAGGAGCTCGTCGACGCCGTCGTCGAGTTGCTTCGCTCCGAGCCCGGCCTGCCGACCGCCTGGGCGCTGCGGCGCGGAGCCCCTGCCGTGCGCAGCGCGGACGCGGGCCAGAACACGACGGTGGCCGCCATGGTCCACGCCTTCGGCGCCGACCCGGTCCGTGCGCGCGTGACCGTCGAGGCGGTTGCGGCAGCCCTGGACCTCGCCTTCGAAGAGGACCCGGCGGGCGACGACGCGATTCTCGCCGAGGCCCGCCGGCTGCCGCGCCTCCTGCTCGGCGACGACGCGCCACGGTGACTCCGATCGGTCGGTCGGGCAGTCCGACGAGTGCCGCCGGTGCGGCAAGCAGCATCACGAAGATCCCGGCCCCCAAAGTCGCTTGTTCCTGGCATGTCAGCTGAGGTCCGGCACGTCGACGTCGCCCTTCGGACCCTTGTCGCCGAACCACGCCCTGTTTGCCCACGAGCGCGGAAGGGGCTTGCGCTCGAGCCATTCCTCGCCCGCGTCGGTCCGCCAGAAGTAGAGGACCGGGCCGTCAGGGATCGCCCAGGTCTGCCACGCCCGCAACCGCTCGTCTCGCTCGTGCGGAGCGAGTGCGCGCGCGTCGTCGCTGTCGTCGTCGTACAGCTCGATCAGCCCTCGGTCGAGCGCCCAGCGGACGGCGTCTTCGGCCATCCGAAGCCGTTCGCTCGCCGGCTTCTCCGGCCACCAGCCGTTCGCCGACCAGACGAGCTCGTGCACGCCGGTCGCGTCCTCGTTCGCCGCCCACACGACCTCGTACTTGAGGTCGTCGCCCTCGTCGTAGGTCATGGGCGGAAGCCTCCCAGAAGCTGCTGAACCTGCGCTTCGGCCACCGGCAAGCGTCCGTCGTCGCGCGACGCTCGATGAGGACCATCGCCTCGTCGACGTCGCGCGCGGGACCGGCGCGGGTCGTCCTCAGCGGAAAGACCGTTCCGGGCGAGGACCAGCGGGTATTCAGTCCTCATGCCTGATCTCCACATCATCCCGAACGGCGATCGCTGGAACGTCAAGGAGGAGAACGGCGGCGTCGTCTCCACCCATGACACCCAGGCGGAGGCCGAGCAGGCCGGCAAGGCGTACGCCCGCGAGCGCGGCGGCGGCGAGGTCTTCACGCACCGCGACGAGGGCGAGTTCTCGCGTATCCGCAAGGGCGACGCGGTCTAGGGTCGACAGGGACTGCACGATCTCGCGGCCCCGGGATCGTGTGACGTTCCGGCCGTGCTGGCGACGCGCGACCGGGGGGTCGGGGGTGTCCGGCGCGGACGTCGTTCGGGATGTCCCCGATGCGAGGTGGGGCGCGACGTGGCGAAGGTGCCTGCATGCTCCGCGCCCTGCTGCCCCTCGCCGCCGTCCTCATGGCGACCCCCGCTGCCGCCTCCGTCGCCACGACCGCGCAGACCGACATCGACGGGCGGATCGTCGTCACGACGCTCGGCGACGAGGTCAACCACGTCCGCATCACCCGTGAGGACATCGCGCTGCCCGTCGGCGTGTGGGACGACAAGGCCGGAGTGGTGCCCGGCCGCGGCTGCTGGGTGTTCGAGGCGCGCTACGTGCAGTGCCCCGGGGGCAGCCCCGTCGTCGACCTCGCCGGAGGGGACGACACGCTCACCTACCACGACGACACGTCCGATGTGTCCATCGGTCCCGCGAAGGTCGATGGCGGCACCGGCGACGACACGATCACCACGGCGATGTCGAACGATCAGGTGTCGGGCGGTCCGGGCGCCGACGAGCTGAACGGCTTCATCGGCGACGACGTCCTGCACGGCGACGCGGGCGACGACCGGCTGGACGGCTCGTACGGGGCCGACGTCCTCATCGGTCACGCCGGGAAGGACACCGTGCTCGCCGGGCCCGACGACGACACCGTCGACGTCCGCGACGGCGTGGCCGGCGACGTCGTGCGCTGCCACGACGGCGCCGACACGGTCAAGGCGGACCGCGGCGACGACGTCGGCACGGACTGCGAGACGGTCGACCTCCCGTCGCTGCCGGCGCCGCCGGACGAGCCGAAGCAGCGGCAGGAGCCCGCACAGCCGCAGGAGCCCCGACCCGTCGCCGAGATCCTCGGTGCGCCCGTGCCGGACGCCATGCCGGTGCGCGGGACGCCCGAGGTCGCCGCTCCCGACCGACGCGCCCCCCGGTTGACGGTCGTGCGGCGCCAGCGTCGCGCCGGCCGGCTGGCCGTCACCGTCCGCTGCGACGAGGCGTGCACGGTCACCGCGCGCTCCGGTCGCCGCCGCACCTCACGGACCATCCTCGCGGGCCGGACCGGCAAGCTGCGGCTGCGCGGACGTTCGGTCACGCTGAGCGCGACGGACGCCGCCGGCAACCGCGCCCGCCGGGTGGTCGTGCGCTAGCCGGGGAGGGAGGCCTACGTCGCCGTGTCGGTGGCGCCGCTCTCAAGCCCGGTTATCGCAGCAGGCCGGTCGCGTAGTACTGCAGGGAAACGGTTGCTGACTTCCGGCGGCAGACCGTCGCCAGGTACTCGCCGTTCGCACCGGACTTCCGCGTGAACGAGCAGCTGAACCGGCGACCCTTGACGACCGGGCGCCGCTCGAGCTCGCCGAGTCGTGCTCGTGCGTGCAGCTTCGCAACGATGCCGCGCGCCGTCGCGCAGGTCGTTCCGGTCGCTCGGAGCTTGTCGACGCCGGGCACGCCTTCCTGGTTGTTGTTGACGCTGCACGCCCTTGCCGTCGCGGTCGCCGGCAAAGCGGCGACCAGGGTGGCGCAGGCCGCCACCGCCATCACGACGAGTCGTGTCGATCGCATCGCGCGAACCCTAGTCGCGGGTGAGGCGGCGCGCATCGCAGCCGAGGCACCTGCAAGTCGCGACGAACGCCGATGGAGACCAAGAACGGGAAAAGCAAGCAGTTGCGGGCTCTTCGAGGTGCCGGTCGAGGGCCTCGAACCCCCGACACGTTGTGACGAGACATGCGCGCTCTGCTCTCATGCGAAGCGCTACTCCTGTTCGTCCGAAGCGACAGCCGCTACTCGTAGATCTTTGCGGCACGCAGCGCGTCGGCGAAGGGGCTCCAGTCGACGTTCGCGTCGAGATGGTCCCCCGCGTCTTCAACCCACGCCGACCAAAGCCTCCAAGAAGCGGCTGAGCACGGGGTTCTCCCAATCGTCCGGCTGGCGGATCAAGTCGTCGTGGAGCTGCCTGACGACGTCTACGAACGCTGCGCGATCCATCGTCCAGAGTCTCACGCGTCCAGCCTCTGCTCGCGTCACGCGAGTGCGACCGTACCGCTGCCGTTCCGACGGCGAATGTCGCTTCTCGTCCAAAGCGACAGTGCTCGCGCCGGCATCTCGAAGCGCTGCGAGATGCGGCCACCGCAGGTAGGCGCATACCGCGACCGCCTACGGCCCTTCGATGACCATCCAAGCGTCTTCGGTGTGCCGCCAGCACGCGTCGGCAACGCGCTGAAGTTCGATGGCGTGAGGGCGGAGCAGCGGGTCGTTGACGACACGTCCGATGAACGCGACCTCGTCCGAGACGCGGCGTGCCTGTTCCTTGTTGAGCTCGGTTGGCCCGTACGGGTCTAGCGCGGTGAGCTGGTGCAACTTGTATGCCGACGCGAGACGGACGAGCCGGGCGAACAAGTCCTCCGGCATGACGTGCTCCTCGTAGATCGAAGCGCGGCGACTGCCGCGGTACGCGCGGATTTCAACCGGCTCGTCATCCGCAAACGCGGCTGGGTCGAAGCGGTCGCTGTACCGAGAGGTCTCCATCCGATCCAACGGTGTCACACGCACGGGTGTGCGGTTGAC
>CADCVT010000271.1 GCA_902806215.1 uncultured Solirubrobacteraceae bacterium
GCTGGACGTGGGCGCAGTCGCGCGAGCTCGTGCTCGACTCCTACGGCTCGTTCTCGCCCGAGCTCGGGAACCTCGTCAAGCGGTTCTTCGACGAGAACTGGATCGACGCGCCGGTGCGCGAGGGCAAGCGCGGCGGCGCCTTCTGCGCGTACACGGTGCCGAGCGCGCACCCCTATCTGCTGCTCAACTGGACCTCGCGCCGGCGCGACGTCACGACGCTCGCGCACGAGCTCGGGCACGGCGTCCACGCCGCGCTCGCCGGGCCGCAGGGCGTCTTCCAGTTCGGCACGCCGCTGACGCTGGCCGAGACCGCGTCGGTGTTCGGCGAGGAGCTCGTCTTCGGGCGGCTGCTCGACGCGACGGAGGACGCCGAGTCGCGCTTCTCCCTGCTGGCCGAGGCGATCGAGGGCCAGATCGCGACCGTCTTCCGCCAGATCGCGATGAACCGCTTCGAGCACGTGCTGCACACCGCGCGCCGCTCGGAGGGCGAGCTCGCCGTCGACCGCATCAACGAGCTCTGGTACGAGTCGCAGACCGAGATGTTCGGCGACAGCATCGAGATCACCGACGGCTACCGGCAGTGGTGGAGCTACGTCCCGCACTTCGTCAACACGCCCGGCTACGTCTACGCGTACGCGTACGGCCAGCTGCTCGCGCTGAGCGTCTACCGTCGCTACGAGGAGGAGGGCGAGTCGTTCGTGCCCGCCTACCTCGACCTGCTGAAGGCCGGCGGCTCCAAGCCGCCGGAGGAGCTCGGCAAGATCGTCGGCGTCGACCTCACCGACCCCGGCTTCTGGGACTCGGGCCTCGACCTCGTCGAGCGCCAGCTCGAGGCGGCCGAGGCTGCGGCCAAGGAAGCCCGAGCGGTCTCCTAGCGGCTGTACGGGCTCGTCACCTCGTCCGAGGAACCACTCCGCGACTCCCTGCGCGTGAGCGCCCTGGTCACCGTTCGACTCCCTCACATCGCAAAAGCAGTCGCGCTGGTTTTTTACGCAATTTGCGTGAATTTCGTCAGAGAAGGCCGATTGATGCTCTCCGCGCTGGGAACGGACGTCGACGGGAGGCGCCGCCGTCCGGAGGAAGGTGGCGCAGGTGCAGCATCGGGGTGGAACGAGTGAAGGCCAGACGACCGGTGTAGAGGTCGGGAGCGGCCATGGCTTCATGCGAGCCGCGGTCATCTCGGCCGTGGTCGCGACGCTGGCGATCGCCGGTGCCACGACCGGCGTCGTCGGCGCTCAAGAAGCCGGCCCCCCGGCAGTGCGGGAGGGCGGGATCCCAGCTGACTCTCCTGCCGGTCGTGGCAGCGCCGGCGCGCGGGCCGACGTCGAAGTCGGTTCGCGCCGGTCGGCGGTCCTCCACCCAGTCGACATGAACCTGCCCCAATGATCAGACGCTGGATGCAGATCGCGCGGGCGCGACGAACGCTTGCGCCCGGTGAGGCGGTTTCGCTGTCGAGCGAGGACTACAGCGACCCGCGGCGCGACGCCGAGATCGACCGCCTGGCCGATCGGTTCGTCGACGAGGAGCGCGGCATCGTCGCCGCGTTGCGCGCCGACGGAATGGAGATCACGACGGTTGGTGACCTGCAGGACGGGCGCGCGGTGCGCGAGCACGTCCCGGTCTTGGCCGAGTGGCTCGGGCGTGTCGAGAACGTCGACGTCAAGGAGGTCATCGTGCGGGCGCTCGGCACCAGGCCTCACGGCAGGCTCGCGGTCGAGGCGCTCCTGCGCGAGCTGCGGGACGTCGACGCGCCCCGGACGTATCGGTGGGCGGTTGGTGACGCGCTCGCGGCGCAGCGCGACAGGACCATCGCACCCGAGCTCGTCGCGGTGCTGCGGGATCCGAGACAGGGAATCGCGCGCCAGACGGTCGCCGAGGCGCTCGGCCGCACCGGCGACCCCGTGGCCTTCCGTCCGCTGGTCGAGGCGCTCGCCGACCCGGAGGTAGCCGGGCACGCCGCGCAGGCCCTCGGCCTGCTCGGTGACCCGGCTGCGCGCCCGCACCTCGAGCCGCTGCGCTCGTCGTCGACGCCATGGGTCCGCAACGCCGCGACCCAGGCGTTCGAACGGCTCGGCCGCTGAACCGCCGAGCGGCTTGACGTCGATGCGAACATGTGTTCGTGTCTCGTACAGCCACGATCCTCCACGCCGACCTCGACGCGTTCTACGCGTCGGTCGAGCAGCGCGACGATCCGTCGCTGGTCGGGTGGCCGGTCATCGTCGGCGGCGGGGTGGTGCTCGCGTGCAGCTACGAGGCCAAGGCGTTCGGCGTCGCGTCGGCGATGGGCGGCGCCGAGGCACGGCGGCGATGTCCGCGGGCGGTCGTCGTCCCGGCGCGCTTCGAGGCCTACACGGCGGCGAGCAAGGCCGTGTTCGAGATCTTCCGCGACACGACGCCGCTCGTGGAGGGCCTGTCGATCGACGAGGCGTTCCTCGACGTGCGCGGGATGGAGCGGATCGCCGGGACGCCGGCGGAGATCGCGGCGCGCCTGCGGCGCCGTGTCCGCGAGGAGGTCGGGCTGCCGATCACGGTCGGGGTCGCGCGCACGAAGCACCTGGCGAAGGTGGCGAGCGCGTCGGCCAAGCCGGACGGCCTGCTCGTCGTCGAGCCCGACCGCGAGGAGGCGTTCCTGCACCCGCTGCCGGTCGAGCGGCTGTGGGGCGTCGGGCCGGTGACCGCGCAGAAGCTCCATGCCGCCGGGCTGCGCACCGTCGGGCAGGTCGCGCGCGTCCCCGAGACGACGCTCGTCGAGCTCCTCGGCCGCGCGTCGGGCCGGCATCTGCACGCGCTCGCGCACAACCGCGACCCGCGGCGGCTCGACGTCAAGCGCCGCCGCCGGTCGATCGGCGCGCAGCGCGCGCTCGGCCGCGGGCGCCGCACGCCCGAGGAGCTCGACGCGTTCATGGTCGGCCTGATCGACCGGATCGCGCTGCGGCTGCGCACGGCGCGCCGCGTGTGCCGGACCGTCGTCCTCCGCCTGCGCTTTGACGACTTCACCCGAGCGACGCGGTCGCACACGCTCGGCCAGCCGACGTCGGCGACGCGCACGCTGATCGCGGCCGCGCGCGAGCTCCTCGAGACCGCGCTCCCGATGATCGATCAGCGTGGCATCACGCTGATCGGGTTCTCGCTGACGAACCTCGAGGACGACGGCACCGGCCAGCTCGTCCTGCCGTTCGACCGCGACACGGCGCTCGACTCCTGCATCGACACGGTTCGAGACCGGTTCGGCAAGACGGCGATCACGCGTGCCGTCCTCGTCGACCGCGATCCGGGGATCGCGATGCCGCTGCTACCGGATTGAGCCTGGCTGCCGTGTGATCCTGCCGCTCGCCTTCGCTCACGCGGAAGCCAGGACTAGACCGCCACCGGAGCGGCGCGTCGCCGCGACAACAGCGCGAGGCTGCCCAGAGCGAGCGCGCCGACGATCGCGTAGGTGATCGCGTCCGACGTCGCGTCGGCGGTCGCGCTGCCTCCCGCGGTGCCGAGGAGCTGCCCTCCCGCCCACGCCAGGTTCACGAGCCCGAACGCGAGGCCCTGCGCGACGCCGGCGGCCTCCGCGCCGTCGGAGAGGAGCGCCATCGCGGGCGCCCACATCATCCCCGCGATCGCCGCTCCCGCGACGGTCGCGAGCGCCAGCGGCAGCGTCGCTCCCTCCGACAGCGGAATCACGACGCAGGCCCCGACGACGCCGACGAGCCCGACGCGGATCGGGAGCGTGCGCCCGCGCCGGTCCGACAGCCGTCCGACGAGCGGGCTCGCCACCGCCTCCACCGCGGCCGCGGCGAGGAAGACCGCGGCGACGCCGGGCGCGCCGACGCCGAGCTCGTCGAGGCGCAGGCTCGTGAGCACCGTGAACGTCCCGAAGAACAGCGCCGGCACCAGGACGAGCCAGGCGCCGGCGAGGACGCGCGAGTCGCGCACGGCGATCGACACGCCCGACGGTGTCGGGGCCACGTCCGGTCGCGGCGTCTCGAGCGCCGCCCCCGCGAGCACGGTCGCGACGACCGCCACCGCGCTGAAGACGAGCTCGGTCCCCACCGACTCCGCGATGGCGCCCACGACAGGCCCGCCGAGCGAGCCGACGATCGCCACCCCGAGCGCGGTGCCGATCAGCTCGCCACGCCGCTCGCGCGGCGCGACGACGAGCAGCCACGCCATCCCGGCGGCCCACGCAGCGGCGCCGCCGAAGCCCTGGACGAACCGGGCGCCGACGAGGAGCTCGTACTGCTCGGCGAAACCGAACACGATGCACGAGACCGTCAGGACGCCGAGCGCCCCGAGCAGGACCGGACGCGGCCCGAACCGCGCCGCGAGCCACCCCGCCGGCACCGAAGCCAGCAGCGTTCCGGCCGCGTACGAGCCGGCGAGCGTCCCCGCCTGGCTCTTGCTCAGATCGAGGGTCTCCGTGTAGAACGGCAGCAGCGGGACGATCGCCGAGTAGAAGAGGACGTCGACGAGCACGACGGCGCAGACGAGCAGCAGGAGGCGGTGCAGCGACCGGTTAGCTGTGCTGATCGATGTGTCCACGACTATGAATGGACCTTATTCCGCGGCGGGCTTAGCCTCGTGCCGTGCGCGTCTGGATCCCCCTGTGGACCGTCTACATCGTCTGGGGCTCCACGTACCTCGCGATCCGCTACGTCGTCGAGACGATCCCGGCGCTCCTCGGGGCCGGTCTGCGCTTCTTCACCGCCGGCGCGATCTTCATGGCCTGGATCGTCCTGCGCCGCGGCGGGGTCGCCGCGTTGCGCATCGGGTGGAAGCCGCTGGCCGGCTGCGCGTTCGTCGGCATCGCCCTGTTGCTCGGCGGCAACGGGCTCGTCGTCGTCTCGCAGGACAGCGGCACGCCGTCGGGCATCGCGGCGCTCGTCTTCGCGACCGTACCGCTGTGGGTCGTCCTCTTCCGCTCGGCCACCGGCGACCGCGTGTCGCGCGCGACGATCGCCTGGGTGATCATGGGCTTCGCCGGCGTCGCGCTGCTGCTCCTGCCGGGCGAGCGGCCCGAAGGCGCGACCGTCGGCGGCATCCTCATCGTCGTCGCGGCCGCGTTCTCCTGGGCGACCGGCTCGTTCGCGTCGGGCAAGCTCCGGCTGCCCGACGACCCGATCGTCACGACCGCGTGGCAGATGGTCTGCGGCGGCGCGGCGATCCTCCTCGTCGGCGTCATCGCCGGCGAGGCCTCCGACGTCCACCCGTCGGAGTTCTCCACGCCGTCGATCCTCGCGTTCGCCTACCTCGTGGTCATCGGCTCGCTCGTCGCGTTCACGGCGTACGTCTGGCTGCTGCGCAACGCGCCGATCTCGCAGGTCGCGACGTACGCCTACGTCAACCCGGTCGTCGCGATCGCTCTCGGCGCGCTGTTCGTCGGCGAGGAGGTCACCCCGCTCGTCGCGGGCGCCGCCGCGGCGATCGTCGCCTCCGTCGCCGGGACCGTCCGCAAGGAGGCCCCGCGCCCCGTGGCGGCGGCCGAGGCGTAGGATCGCGCGCATGGTCCGCAACATCACCGCCCTCCGCATCGCCATCGGCGTCGTGTCGTACCTGGCGCCGCGCCTCGGAGGCCGCCTCTTCGGCCTCGACGTCGCGCGCAACCCGCAGGCTCCCTACCTCGCGCGACTCTTCGGGATCCGCGACGTCGTGCTCGCCATCGGCGCGATGCAGTCGACCGGCGCGGCGCAGAAGCAGTGGCTCCAGCTCGGCATGGCGTGCGACGTCGCCGACGTGGGCGCGGCGTTCCTCGGGCGGCGTGACGGCTCGCTGCCGCTCGCGACGGCGCTGATGGTCGGCGGGACCGCCGTGGGCGCCGCCGCGATGAGCGCCGCCGCCGCGAAGGAAGTCGATCAGGCGCCGAGCAGCTCCGCGTAGCCGCGGGCGATGAGCAGGCGGTCGTCCTCGATCCCGAGGCGGCCGCGCAGCTCCTGCACCTTCTCGCGTTCGGCCTCGAGGCCGCCGCTCGTCGCCGCGACGGCCTCGAGCTCGACGAACCGGCCGAGCCGCGCGACCTCGTCGAGGTGGATCCGGACGTTGCGCCACAGCACGAGCCGCCGGCGCTTCTCGACGACGGTCCGCACGCCGAGGGCGTCGCCGAGCGCGCCGATCATCTCGGCGGGATCGAGCACCGGCACGCGCCGGTAGACGCTGACCTTCGGACCGGAGAGGTCCGCCCGGTCGTAGGCGATGAGCTCGGCGGCCGAGCCCTCGATCTCGCGCAGCTTGAGACGCCCCTTCACGGCGTGGAAGTACGTGTCGCGCTGCACGAGGACGCCCTGGTCCTCCCCCACGGCCAGGGCCGCTTCGAGGGTGCGCGGAGGATCGGGGTCGCGGGCCTTGATCTCGACGTTCCGGATCTGGGTAGCTTCCCCGATCGTGGCGCTCGACTGCACCTACCGGCTGCGCATGCCGCACCGGGCCGGCTCGCTCGCAACCGTCGCGAACGCGATCGCCGAGTTCGGCGGAGTCATCGGCGACGTCACGACCGTGTCGGTCGGGCGGCGCGAGTCGATTCGCGAGATCACCGTCGAGGTCCGCGACAAGCCGGCGGCCGAGCAGCTCGCGGTCACGCTCGGCGGGCTCGAGGGCGTCTCGATCCACTGGTTCCACGACCGCGCGTTCATCGCCCACGACGGCGGCAAGCTCGAGATGCGCTCGACGCGCGAGATCAAGACGAACCAGGACGTCCGCGACGTCTACACCCCCGGCGTCGCGCGCGTGTGCACGGCGATCGCCGAGCACCCGCAGATCGCGCCGCGCTTCACGACGCTCGGGCGCTCCGTCGCCATCTGCACGAACGGCACGCGCGTGCTCGGCCTCGGCGACATCGGCCCGGTCGCGTCGCTGCCGGTGATGGAGGGCAAGGCGATCTTCTACTCGCAGCTCGTTGGGCTGAGCGCGGTGCCGATCCTCATCGACACGAAGGACGTCGACGAGTTCGTCGAGACGGTCGTGCGGATCGCGCCCTCGTTCGGCGGGATCCACCTCGAGGACATCTCCGCGCCTGAGTGCTTCGAGATCGAGCGGCGGCTCATCGAGGCGCTGGACAAGCCGGTCATGCACGACGACGTCCACGGCACGGCCGTCGTGACGCTCGCGGCGGCGATCGCCGCGTGCCGGCACGTCGGGCGCCGCCTCGACGAGGCGGTCGTCGGGCAGATCGGGCTGGGCGCTGCGGGCTGGGGGATCGCCACGCTGATCAAGGACGCCGGAGCCGAGCGGGTCGTCGGCTTCGACCCCATGCCCGCGGCGCGCGAGCGCGCCGCCGCGAGCGGCATCGAGGCGTCGGGTTCGCTCGAGGACGTGATGGCGGTCGCCGACGTCGTCGTGGCCACGAGCGGCCGTCCCGGCCTCATCGACCCGTCCCTCGTCCGGCCCGGGCAGGTGATCCTCGCGCTGACGAACCCCGACCCCGAGATCGACCCCGACGACGCCCTCGCCGCCGGCGCGGCGTTCGCCGCCGACGGCACCTCGGTCAACAACGTGCTCGGCTACCCGGGCATCTTCCAGGGAGCGCTGCAGGCGGGCGCGACGGGGATCACGACCGAGATGAAGCGAGCCGCCGCATGGGCGCTCGCGGGCCTCACCGTCGAGTCCGAGCTCGTCCCCGAGGTGCTCGACCCGGAGGTCCACAGCTGCGTCGCGCAGGCCGTGCGGCAGGCGGCGATCGACGCCGGGGCGACGGGCCCGGCGGTGTAGTCCAGCGAGGCGGCTCGGCTAGTAGCCGAGGCGGGCGAGACGGTCGCGCTCGGCCTGACGCTTGGCCTCGCGCTCGCGCTTGCGGCGGCGCTCGCGCTCCTTCTTCTCCTCGTCGCCGGACCCGATGA